>NZ_JBQLZP010000513.1:0-1974 GCF_052168335.1 Roseicyclus sp.
ACCAGGCGCCCGAGGCGTTCCGCGCGCTCGAGGCGGGCAGGGTCCTCGGCAACGTCTGCATCGACATCGGCGCGTCCGGCTGAGGCCTTCGGTTCAAAGATCCCGCAGCGCCGTGGCGATGTCGGTCACGGCCTCCACCCGCCAGCCGCGCGGCACGGCGGCGGCGAAGTCCCGCGCCGCCGACCCGCCGACGAGGACGCGGAAGCGCAGCGGCAGCGCGCGCAGCTCGCCGACGAGGTATTCGACCTGGTGGCGGCGGTCGTTCACGCTGACGCTGAGCCCGACCACCTCGGGGCGCATCCGGCGGACGCGCTCGACGACGTCCTTTCCCGTCGTGTCGAGCAGGAGCTTGACCTGCCATCCCCGTTGCCGAAAAGCCTCGGCCGCCAGCACGATCCCGAGGTTATGGGCCTGCGCGGGGAGCGTCGCGAAGATCGCGAGGCGCTGGCCCGACACGCGCGTCCAGGGCGTATGGCGCTGTCCGAAGGCCTGGTTCAGCCGGAAGATCTGCGCGACCGCGACCGAGACCTCTCCGAAGGAGGCGCCGTCCTCCTGCCACTTCTCGCCGAGATGCCGGGCGGCGGCGGCGAGAATGCCGTCCGCCGCCTCGGCATAGCCCGCGCGACCCCCGGTCATCGTTTCGAGAATGCGCTCGGTCGCGCGGTAGTTGCCTTCGAGGAGCAGGGTGCAGAACGACTCGAGGAAGGCCGGCGAAAGGTCGTTGCGGCCGGATCGTTCCGCGAGGCGCGCCAGCGCCAGCCGCGCCAGAGCCTCGACCGCGCCATTGGCGATGCCCGCGGGCTCGGCACGCTGCGTCGGCGGCGCGGCCTGTCCCGCGCCGTCGGCCGCTCCGTCCGCTCTCTCGTCGTCCGCCGGCGGTGCCATGAAAGTCCCCTTCGCGGCCCTCCATGCGTCCGAATCCGCGAGGGAGCCGCCGGGCTCAGGGTGGCTTTCCGCGACCGCGGGTCAACCGTTTCGGCTGAGAATTTTTCAGAAATCAGGAAATTTTCCGCGCCCGCGCGCCCGCCGCTCAGAAATGCGCCTTTTCCTCGTCCGGGCGGCCCGCGGCGAGGGCGAGGATACCCGCCAGACCGCAGAAGGCGATCGGGAAGATGGTGAAGACGCCGAAGCCGAAGGCGTGGTAGAGGCCGCCCGCCGCGACGAGCATCAGGACTCCGCCCCAGAGCGCCCGGGCCCGGGCCATGGCGGCTCCCGCGATGGCGAGCATCGGCGAGAGGATGGCGACCGTGCGGAACAGCGCCGGATCCTCGACCTGCCGCGCGAGGTCGGGGATCTCGCCGAACCAGTCGACGAACTCGATGTAGCCGTAGACGAAGAAGCCCACGAGCATCGCCCAGAGCCCGCCGATCAGTCCCAGCACCAGCGCGGCGTTCCGCATCCCCGATCCTCCTCGCGTCGCGGGCTCCTGCCCGCGCGGTCCCGTGGCGCGGGTCTTTCCCCGCGCGGTAGCTGACATAATCGTTGCCCGCCCCGATCCCAAGGGCTCCGGCGCGCGGTCCACGGTGAAACAATTGCCGGGTTTCCCCCCTCGCTTCCCAGCGGGATGGCGCGATATCGCCGGTTTCGGCGGCGCAACGGGGCCGGGCAAGTCATTGAAATCAATCGTGGGGCGGGTCGGCCATTACTTCACGGCGGCCTGACGGCCCGTCACGGAGCCGTGCGCCACGCCGCTGTGATTGGAACGTTACCGCACAGTCCGGCGAAGCTTCTCCCAGCGGTGCAAGCCGCACCGCAACCGCGTTTTTGACCCTACAGGGAGCTTCGAGAGACCCATGACCACCGCAACCAAATCCTTCGCCCTTCTCGGCGCCGTCGCCGCCGCCGTCACCGCCCATGGCGTCACCGAGGCGCAGGCGCAGGAGAACGAGAAGTGCTCCGGCGTCAGCCTCGCCGGCGAGAACGACTGCGCCGCGGGCCCCGGCGCAGGTCGTGCCGGGGCCCGCGGCGCAGTCG
>NZ_JBQLZP010000514.1:0-1058 GCF_052168335.1 Roseicyclus sp.
CCCCGGCTCCTTGATCCTCACGCGCAGGTCGATCCCCTCGTCGGGCTGGAGCCGGATCGAGAGGACGTTCGCGCGGCTGCCCGCATCCTCGTCGAAGATCGAGTGCGGCGGCTCCTTGAAGTGGATCACGATCTCGGACTTCCGCGCCCGCAGGCGCTTGCCCGTCCTGAGGTAGAAGGGCGTGCCGTTCCAGCGCCAGTTCGCGACATGGAGCTTCATGGCGATGAAGCTCTCCGTCCGGCTCTCGTCGTTCTCGGCATCCTCGCGGTAGGAGGGGCCCTTGCCCCCCGCCTTGTACTGCCCGCGCACGATGTCCTCGGGCCCCACGGGGTCGAGCGCGCGGATGACCTTGAGCTTCTCGTCGCGCACGGCGTCGGGCTCGAAGCGGTTGGGCGGCTCCATCGCCGTCAGGCACAGGAGCTGCATCAGGTGGTTCTGCACCATGTCCCGCATCGCCCCTGCCTGGTCGTAGTAGGAGCCGCGCCCGCCCACGCCCACCTCCTCGGACACCGTGATCTGCACATGGTCGACGTATTGCGTGTTCCAGAGCGGCTCGAACAGGACGTTCCCGAAGCGCACCGCCATCAGGTTCTGGACCGTCTCCTTGCCGAGGTAATGGTCGATCCGGTAGATCTGCGTCTCGTCGAAATGCGCTCTCAGCGTCGCGTTCAGCGCGCGCGCCGAGGCGAGGTCGTGGCCGAAGGGCTTCTCCACCACGATCCGCGCATCCTCCCGCGCGATGCCGAAATCATGCAGCCGTCCGGCGAGATCGCCGAAGAGCGCGGGCGCCACCGAGAAGTAGAAGGCCTGCACCGCGTCGGGGCGCATCCGGCCCCGAAGGTCCGCCCAGCCCTCCTCGCCGCGCGCATCGACGGCGAGGTAGTCCAGCCGCGCGAGGAAGGCCTCCGTGGCGGCCGCGTCGCGGCGGCCGGCCGGCACGAATTCCTCCAGCGCCTGCGCAACCCAGCCGCGCCATTCCTCGGCCGATTGCTGGGTCCGGGCGACCCCGATGATCCGCGCCTCGGGCGGCATCTGCCCGTCGAGGAAGCGCCGGTAGA
>NZ_JBQLZP010000515.1:0-1539 GCF_052168335.1 Roseicyclus sp.
GTCAGCATGTAGGTGATCACGCCCGTCATCACCTCGGCGATGGGCGGGCAGCCGGGCACCTTGACGATCGGCCGGTCGGTTATGACCTCGTGCACCGGCGTCGCCCGCGTCGGGTTCGGGTGCGCGGCCTGCACGCAGCCGTAGGAGGCGCAGGCGCCCCAGGAGATGATGGCCTTCGCCCCCGCCGCGACGTGGCGCAGCTTCTCGACGAAGGGCTTGCCCGCCGAGATGCAGAACATCCCGTCCTCGTTCAGCGGCGGGTTGCCTTCGACGGCGAGGATGTAGTTGCCGTAGTGCTCGGCCATGCTCTCCTCGAGCGCGGCCTCGGCGGCCTCGCCGGCCGCGGCCATCAGCACGTGCTGGTAATCGAGCGAGATCATCGACAGGACCACGTCCTGAACCAGCGGATGCGCGCCGCGGATGAAGCTCTCCGAGCAGCAGGTGCATTCCAGGCCGTTCAGCCAGATCACCGGCGTGCGGGGCCGCGTCTCCATCGCGTGCGCGATCTGCGGCACGAAGGCGGGCCCGAGGCCGAGCGCCGAGGCGGTCAGCGTGCAGTATTTCATGAAGCTCCGCCGGGTGATCCCCTGGCGGCGCATGACGTCGTAGAAGGTCTCGAGCTGGGGCAAGACCGGCCCTCCCTGGCGATAAACGGGCACGGCCGGATGTCCACTCGCTGGCCGCGCGGCTTGCGTGGTGGAACAGGAGTGACGCACAACCGTCACGTGTCATAGGCGCAGGGCCGCGCCCCGGGTGCGACAATAAAGCTTCGCGTTTTCAGAGGTTTGATTTCCAATTTGATCCAGATCAAATTGCCGTGCCGGTGAGGCGACGTCCGGTTGAGGCGAAATCTGGAAGCGCGCTTACCGCCCCGCCTGCGCCATCGCCGCAAGCGCCTGCCCGAGCGCGAGGCCGCCGTCGTTGGCGGGCACCGCCCGATGGTGCAGGACCGGCAGGCCCTCGAGCGCGCGCAGCGTGAGGTCGAGCAGGAGCGCGTTCTGGAAGCAGCCGCCGGAGAGGGCGACGGCCCGCGCCGCGCCGCTCTCGACCAGGCGCCGCGCGGGCGACGCGAAGCTCCGCGCGAGGCCCGCGTGGAAGCGCAGCGCCATGACCTCGGGCGCGACGCCACGGGCCGCGTCCGCCAGCAGCGCCGTCCAGAGCCCCGCGTCGTCGAGCGCGCCCGGGCCGCCCTGCGCCGCGAGAGTGTAGGGCGCGTCCGCCTCGTCAGGCGGCGCGCGCTCGGCCAGCGCCTCGAGCCACATCGCGGCTTCGCTTTCGAAGCTCTGCGCGCCATCGAAGCCGAGCAGGGCCGCCACGGCATCGAAGAGCCGCCCGGCGGAGGACGAGAGCGGCGCGTTCACGCCCTGTGCCATCGCGGCGCGGAGCGTCCCGCGCGGGCGGTCGCGGAGAAGGCGGTCGGCCTCGCCGGGCAGACCCGCCCGGTCGAGCCGGGCGAGGAGGTTGCGCCAGGGCTCGCGGCTGGCGGCGTCGCCTCCGGGCATCGGCGCGGGCGTCAGCCAGGCCCGCCGCGCGACGCCC
>NZ_JBQLZP010000516.1:0-1498 GCF_052168335.1 Roseicyclus sp.
GGCGCCGAGGCGGGCCACCGCCGCGTCCGCCGCGGGCGCGCGGCCGGCGTGGAGCTGCCAGACATGCTGGAGCCCCGGCCAGACGTCGAGCGTCGCGTCGTCCATCCCGGCGGCGATGCGGCGCGAATCCTCGGCCAGCACCTCGGCCTCGGAGCACTGGAGGATGGCGGGCGGCAGGCCGTGGAGGTCGCCGAACAGGGGCGAGACCTCCGGCCTCTGCGCGTCGATGCCGGGCAGGTAGGCCTCGCGCACCCGGTCCGCCCAGGCGGCGGGGATCAGGAGTTCCCCGGGTGCCGCGCGGAAGCGTTCGGCGATGCCCGCCGAGAGATCGCCGAGCGGCGAGAGCAGGGCCATCGCGCGCGGCCCCGGCACCCCCCGGTCGCGCAGCCGCATGGCGAGCAGCAGCGCGAGGCAGCCCCCCGCGCTGTCCCCGCCGAGGGCGGCCGGGCGGTGCCCCGCGGCCACCAGCCGGTCCCAGGCGGCGAAGACATCCTGCGGCGCGGCGGGATAGGGATGCTCGGGCGCGAGGCGGTAGCGCGGCAGGACGGCGCGCATCCCGGCGGCCTGCGCCAGGTGGCCGACGAGGCCCGCATGGGTCTCGGGCGCGCCGATGGTGAAGCCGCCACCGTGGACGTAGAACAGGAGCGGCGCATCCTCCGGCACGCCGGGCGGGGTGAGCCAGAGGCTTCCGTCCGGGCCGAGACGGCGGGCGGTGCCGCGCGGCGGAGCGGTCGAGAGGCGCGCGGAGAGGCGGAAGGCGAGGCGCAGCGCCTTCTGCGAGCGCAGGAGCGCGAGCGTCGGCCGCTCCAGGTAGGCGGCGTTCCAGCACCAGAACCGGTCGACGGGAGAGAGGGTCATTCGACGACCTCCTCCGCGCCGTCCTCGAGGCTTTCACCGCCGAATTCCGTCTCGACCACGCCCGCCTCGTAGCCCTTTTCCCTCAGCCAGCGCGAGAACTGGCTGGTGTAGCCGTGGGTTACGAAGACGCGCTCCGCTCCCGTCGCGGCGATGGCTTCGTTGAGCCCGTCCCAGTCCGCGTGGTCCGAGACGACGAAGCCACGGTCCGCCGCACGACGCCTGCGCACGCCGCGAAGCCGCATCCAGCCCGAGGCGAAGCCCGTGGAGACGGGCCCGAGCCGCCGCATCCAGGGCGAGCCGAGGGCCGAGGGCGGCGCGAGAACCATTGCGCCCGGGTAGGCCTTGAGGTCCGTCGCCGGCGTGATCTGCACCGTCCCGGGCAGCGTCAGCCCCTGGCCGCGCAGCACCTGCGTCGTGGCCTCGACCGCGCCGTGTGTGAGGATCGGGCCGATGTCGGGATCGAGGAGCCGGAGGATGCGCTGCGCCTTGCCGAGGGCGTAGACCCCGAGGATCGCGCGCCGCCCCGACGCCGCCGTCGCGGCCCACCAGGCGTTGAGGTCGCGGGCGAGTTCCGCCTGCGGGGTCCACTTGTAGATCGGCAGGCCGAAGGTCGATTCGGTGATGAAGGTGTGGCAGCGCA
>NZ_JBQLZP010000517.1:0-5503 GCF_052168335.1 Roseicyclus sp.
CCGCGTCCGGGGCCGCAGCCGTGGCCGCCCCGGACGCGGGTTCATGCGCAGGCCCTGCGGCGGGCGCTGGTGCAGGCTCGGCTGCGGCCACGCCTGCGGGTTCCGGCGCGATCGGCGGCGGGGCTTCCACCTCGTCCTCCGCCGGCGCGGCCTCGCCCTCGGCACGGATCACGGCGAGCGGCGCGCCGACGGGCAGGGCCTGGCCGAGCTCGGCGATCAGGCGGTCCACGACGCCCGCCTCGAAGATCTCGATCTCGATGGCGCCCTTCTGCGTCTCGACCACGGCCACCACGTCGCCGCGCGCGACAGCGTCGCCCGGCTTCACCAGCCATTCGACCAGCGTTCCGGCCTCCATGTCCGCGCCGAGCGAGGGCATCGCGAAGACGCCCATCTCAGCGCCCCATCTGCGCGCGCGCGGCGGCGACGATCTTCTCCACCTGCGGGATCGAAGCCTGTTCGAGGTGCGCGGGGTAGGGGATCGGCACCTCCTCCGAGCAGACGCGGGCGACGGGTCCGTCGAGCGACCAGAACCCCCGCTCCATGATCCGCGCCATGATCTCGGCCGCGAGCGAGCCCGAGCGCCAGCCCTCGTCCACGATCACCGCGCGCCGGGTCTTGCCGAGCGAGGCGAGGATCGTCTCCTCGTCGAGCGGGCGGAGGCTGCGCAGGTCGATCACCTCGGCCTCGATCCCCTCCTGCGCCAGCGCCTCCGCCGCCTCCAGCGTCTTCCGGAGCGAACCGCCGTAGGTCACGAGAGAGACGTCCTTGCCCGCGCGGCGGATGGCGGCCTTCGAGATGTCCACGGGCCCGGCGTTCGCGTCGATCCGCCCGGCCATGTTGTAGAGCATCACGTTCTCGAAGATCAGGACCGGGTCGGGGTCCTGGAGCGCGGTCCAGAGCATCCCCCGCGCGTCCTCCAGCGTGGCGGGGGCGAGCACCTTCAGCCCGGGGATGTGCGCATACCAGCCCTCGAGCGAATGGGAATGCTGGGCGGCGAGCTGCCGGCCCGCGCCGGTCGCCATGCGGATCACCAGCGGCACGCCGAACTGGCCGCCCGACATGTGCCGGATCGTGGCGGCCGTGTTCAGGATCTGGTCGAGCGCGAGGAGCGAGAAGTTGACGGTCATCAGCTCCACGATGGGCCGCATCCCCGCCGCCGCCGCGCCGATGCCCGCCCCGGTGAACCCGGATTCCGAAAGCGGCGTGTCGCGGATGCGGTCCGGGCCGAACTCGTCCATCAGGCCCTTGGTGACGGCATAGCACCCGCCATAGGCGCCCACGTCCTCGCCCATCAGGAACACCCGCTCGTCGCGGTGCATCGCGTCGCGGATCGCCTGCTTCACCGCCTCGCGATAGGTCGTCTCGACCATCCGGCCCGAGGGGCGGGCGGGGGCGGGCGGCTCGGGCTGCGGCCCGAGGACATGACGGGTCAGCGTCTCGACCGGCTCCCAGGTTCCGGCCTCGGCGAAGGCCACGGCCTCCTCGATCTCTGCGGCGACGCGGGCCTCGATGGCGTCCACGTCCGCGCGGTGGATCAGCCCGTTCTCGAGCAGCCAGCCCTGGAAGCGGACGATGGGGCCCTTGAGCTTCCACGCCTCGACCTCGTCCTTGTCGCGGTAGAGCTGGGCGTCGAACATCGAATGCGCGCGGAAGCGGTAGGTGGTGCATTCGAGGAAATGCGGCCGTCCCGTCTCGCGGATGCGGGCGAGCGCGCGGCGCGTCGCGGCCTCGACGGCGACGACGTCCATGCCGTCCACGCGCTCGGCCTCGATCCCGTAGGCGGCGGCCTTGGCGGCAATGCCGGTCTCGGCCTGCGTGCGCGCCAGCGCCGAGCCCATGGCATAGCCGTTGTTCTCGCAGACGAAGAGGACCGGCAGGTCCCAGAGCTCGGCGAGGTTCAGGGTCTCGTGGAACTCGCCCTCCGCCACCGCGCCCTCGCCGAAGAAGCAGGCGGTGACATGGGCGTCGCCCCGCATCCGGTCGGCGAGCGCGAGGCCGCCCGCCAGCGGCAGCCCGCCGCCCACGATGGCGTTGCCGCCGTAGAAGTTGGTCTCGGCGTCGAAGATGTGCATCGAGCCGCCGCGCCCGCCCGAGCAGCCCTCGGCGCGGCCGTACATCTCGGCCATCACCGCCGTCATCGGCACGCCGCGCACCAGCGCGTGCCCGTGCTCGCGGTAGGTGGCGACGATCCGGTCCTCGGGCGCGAGCGCCGGGATCACGCCGGCCGCGATCGCCTCCTCGCCGTCGTAGAGGTGGAGGAAGCCGCGGATCCTCTCGCGCGTGTAGAGCTCGGCGCACATGTCCTCGAAACGTCGGACGCGGATCATGTGGCCGAGGAGGTCGAGGACGTGCTGGCGGTCGAGGCGGGGCTTGAGGGTCGCGGTCATGTCTCGTCGCTCTCCAGGGTGGAAATGTCGCCCTCGGGCAGGCCCAGCTCGCGCGCCTTGAGAAGGCGGCGCATGATCTTGCCGGACCGCGTCTTGGGCAGGGTGTTGCGGAACACGATCTCGCGCGGCGCGACCGCGGGGCCGAGGCGCTTGCGGGCATGGCCGCGGATGTCGCGCTCGAGGTCCTCGGAGGGCGCGAAGCCGGGGTTGAGCGTGACATAGGCCTTCACGACCTCGCCCGCCGTCTCGTCGGGGATGCCGATGACGCCGGCCTCGGCGACCGCGTCGTGCTCGATCAGCGCGCTCTCGACCTCGAAGGGGCCGATCAGGTGGCCCGAGGACTTGATGAGGTCGTCGGCCCGGCCGACGAACCAGAAGTAGCCGTCCGCGTCCCGCATCGCGAGATCGCCCGACAGATACCAGCCGTCGACGAAGCACCTGGCATAGCGCGCCTCCTCGTGGAGGTAGGTCCGCATCATCGAGGGCCAGCCGGGGCGGAGCGCGAGCTCGCCCACCTCGCCCGGACCGAGCTCGCGGAGGGTGCCGTCCTCGCGCTCGACGATGCCCGCCGCGACGCCCGGCAGCGGCTTGCCCATCGAGCCCGGCCTGATCTTCATGCCCGGACAATTGGCGATCATGATGCCGCCGGTCTCGGTCTGCCACCAGTTGTCGTGGAAGGGCTGGCCGAAGACCCCCGCGCTCCAGACCACGGCCTCGGGGTTCAGGGGCTCGCCCACGGAGGCCAGGAACCTGAGCGAGGAGAAGTCGTAGGCCGCCGCCGCCCCGGCGCCCGCGCGCATCATCATGCGGATCGCGGTGGGGGCGGAGTACCAGACCTCGACCTTCTCGTCCTGAACGATGGAATACCAGCGCTCGAGGTCGAACTCCGCCTCGTCGATCAGCATCGTGGCCCGGTTCACGAGGGGCGAGATGATCCCGTAGGAGGTGCCCGTGACCCAGCCGGGGTCGGCGGTGCACCAGTATCTCACGCCCGGCTCGAGCCCCAGCGCCGCGCGCCCCGAGAAGGCGTGGTAGACGACCGCCTCGTGGACGTGGACAGCCCCCTTGGGCCGTCCTGTCGTGCCGGAGGTGAAGTGGATGAGGGCGGGGTCATGGGCGCGCGTCGCCACCGTCTCGAAGACGGGAGCGGCCGCGCGCATGGCGGGACCGAGCGCGACGCAGCCCTCGGGCGCCTCCTCGCCCAGGATCAGGATCAGCTTCAGCGTCGCGATCTCGCCCGCCCAGGGGGCGATCTTGCGGCGGTAGATGGCCTCGGTGGTGACGAGGGCGCGGGCGCCGCCGATCTCCATGCGGGTGCGCACGGGCTCGGGCCCGAAGGCGGAGAAGAGCGGGGTGAAGACCATCCCCGCCTTCAGCGTGCCGAGGGCCGCGGCGTAGAGCTCGGGCACCCGGCCGGTCATGGCGAAGACGCCGTCGCCGGGCGACAGCCCGTGTGCGGCCAGCACGTTCGCGAAGCGCGCGGCCTCCTCCGTCAGCTCGGCATAGGTGATGTCGCGGGTCGCGCCCTCCTTGCCGAGCCAGCGGATCGCGGTCTGGCGGCCATGCCCCGCCGCCACGTGCCGGTCGAGCGCCTCGTGCGCGATGTTGATGCCGCCCTTCCAGCCCTCGACGAGGGCGCGCGCCTCCGCCCATCCGGCCCCGGCGCTGTCGTGCTCCTGTGCCATCTCGATCCTCCCCTGACGGAAGGGTGCGGAAGGCGGAGTTCCGGGGATATGACGCAGATCAAATCATTGTGTTATCAAACAATGTGGAAGGCCGATTCCTTCACGGGAAAGGACCGCCGGGCCGCGCGCGGGGCCCGGCGCCGTCGTTCAGCCGTCCGTCAGCCGCGCTCCTTCTCCGCCGCGGCCACGTTGCGCTTCACGTCGAGGAAGCTGTCGGGCGTGACCGAGATCGAGTGGATGCCCGCCTCGACGAGCAGCCGCGCGAAATCCGGGTCGTTCGAGGGCGCCTGTCCGCAAAGCCCGATCTTGCGCCTGTTCGCGCGTGCCCGCCGGATCGCCTCGCCGATCATCCACAGGACCGCCGGATCACGCTCGCGGAACAGGCCGGACAGCGCCTCGCTGTCCCGGTCGATGCCGAGGGTCAGCTGCGTCAGGTCGTTCGACCCGATGGAGAAGCCGTCGAAGCGCTCGGCGAACTCGTCGGCGCGGATGACGTTCGAGGGCACTTCCGTCATCACGTAGAGCTCGAGGCCGTCCTTGCCGCGCTCGAGCCCGTGCTCGGCCAGCACCGCAATCACCTCGTCCGCCTCCTCGGGCGAGCGGCAGAAGGGCACCATGACCACCACGTTGTCGAAGCCCATCTCGCGCCGGAGATAGCGCAGGGCCCGGCACTCCAGCGCGAAGGCGTCGCGGTAGAAGTCCGAGTAGTAGCGCGAGGCGCCGCGGAGGCCGATCATCGGGTTCTCCTCCTCCGGCTCGAAGAGGTGGCCGCCCAGGAGCTCGGCGTATTCGTTCGACTTGAAGTCCGAGAGGCGCACGATCACCGGGTTGGGATACCAGACCGCCGCGATCCGCCCGAGCCCGCGCGCGAGCGTGTCGACGAAGTAGTCGGTCTTGTCCTCGTAACCCTTCGTCAGCTCGGCGATGGCCGCCCTCACCCCCTCGTCCTTCAGGTCGTCGAAGCCGAGGAGCGCGAGGGGATGGGCCCGGATCACGTTGGAGATCAGGAACTCCATCCGCGCGAGGCCGACGCCGTCCGACGGAAGGCGCCACCACCGCGTGGTCGAGGAGGGGTCGGCCACGGTGACCATCACCTTCGTCTCGGTCTCCGGGATGTCGTCGAGGCTCACGTCCTCGGTCGTGATCTCGCCGATCCCCTCGTAGACGACGCCGCGGTTGCCCTCGCAGCAGGAGACGGTCAGGTCCTGCCCGTCGTGCAGGTCGTGCGTCGCCGTGCCGGTGCCGACGATGGCGGGCAGGCCGAGTTCGCGGCTGACGATGGCGGCATGGCTGGTGCGCCCGCCATGGTCGGTCACGATGGCCGCGGCCTTCTTCATGATCGGCACCCAGTCGGGGTCGGTGATCGAGGTCACGAGGACGGAGCCCGGCACGAACTTGTCGATGTCGGCCGCCGTCTGGATCAGGCAGGCC
>NZ_JBQLZP010000518.1:0-3314 GCF_052168335.1 Roseicyclus sp.
GGCCCATCGCCTCGCGCACCTCGAGGGCGGCGGTGCCGAGATGCGGCAGGAGGACGACGTTCTCCATGGCCATCAGCCGCGCGGGCACCTTCGGCTCGAACTCGTAGACGTCGAGGCCGGCGCCTCCGATCGTGCCCGCCTCGAGCGCCGCGATCAGCGCGGTCTCGTCGACCACGTCGCCGCGGCTGATGTTCACGAAGATCGCGTGGGGCTGCATGGCGGCGAATTCGTCGGCGCCCATCAGGTGATGCGTCGCGGCGCCCCCGGGCGTCGCGAGCACCACGATGTCGGCCGCGCCGAGCGCCTCGGCCATCCCCATCTGGCGGGCGGGGAGGTCCACCTCCTTCGGCGAGCGGTTCACGTAGACGATCTGACAGCCGAAGCCGAAATGGCAGCGCCGCGCGATGGCCTGGCCGATCCGGCCCATGCCGACGATGCAGACCGTCTTGCCGCTCACGTGGAGGCCGAGCATCTGCGTCGGGTGCCAGCCGGTCCAGTCGCCCCGGCGGAGCATCCGCTCCCCCTCGCCGGCGCGGCGCGCGGCCGACAGGATCAGTGTCAGCGCGATGTCGGCGGTCGCGTCGGTCACGGCGCCGGGGGTGTTGGTGACGGCGATGCCGGCGGCCCTCGCGGCCGCAGCGTCGATGTGGTTGTAGCCCACGCCGAAATTCGCGAGGAGGCGGCAGCGCGGGTCGGGCACGGCGGCGAAGGCCTCGGCCCGGAAGGCGTCGCCGAGGGTCGGCAGCACCGCGTCGAAGTCGCGGAGCGCCGCGACGCATTCGTCGGGGGTCATGGGCGCGGTCGTGTCGCGGCAGGTTACGTCGAAGCGGGCGCTGGCCCTGGCCATGACGCTGTCGGGCAGGCGGCGGGAGATCAGGAGGTTCATCAGTGCATCCTTTCGCCGTTCTCGACGCGCTGGTCGGGCGCGAGGAGGACGATGCCGCCCTCGGGGTCCGAGACGCCGAGGACCAGCACCTCCGAGCGCATCGGCCCGATCTGGCGCGGGGGGAAGTTCACCACCGCCATGACCTGCCGCCCGACGAGGGCCTCGGGCGTGTAGTGCTTGGTGATCTGGGCGGAGCTCTTCTTCTCGCCGATCCCGGGGCCGAAGTCGATCCAGAGGCGGATCGCGGGCTTGCGCGCCTCGGGGAAGGGTTCGGCGCGCAGCACGGTGCCCACGCGGATGTCGACCTTGAGGAAGTCGTCGAAGGAGATCTCGCTCATCCCCGGAGCTCCCGGCTCCGCCCGGTGGCGGCGGCGACGGTGCGGCGCATCAGGGGTGCGAGGCCCGTCCGCGCGTCCATGAGCACCTCGAGGCCGGCCTGCGTGGTGCCGTTGGGGCTGGTGACGTTGCGGCGGAGCTGTTCCGGCGTCTCGTCCGCGCTCATGGCGAGCGCGCCGGCGCCCGCGACCGTCGCCTTGGCCAGCGCCATGGCGAGATCGGGGGGCAGCCCCTCGGCCACGCCGGCCCCGGCGAGCGCGTCGATCATGTGGAAGACATAGGCGGGACCGGAGCCGGAGACGCCGGTGACGGCGTCGATCTGGTCCTCGTCCTCGAGGCGCACCACCTGGCCCACGGCCGAGAGGAGCGCCTCGGCCATGGCGAGGTCCTCGGGGCCCGCGGCGGCATTGCCGACGATGGCGGTGATCCCCTGGCCGATGGCGGCGGGCGTGTTGGGCATGGCGCGGACGATCCGGGTGCCCGGCCCGAGCGCCGCCTCGAAGGTGGCGATGGGCGTGCCGGCGGCCACCGAGACGAAGAGCGTTCCGCCGCCCCCGAAGCGCGCGACCGAAGGCAGCGCCTCGGCCATCATCTGCGGCTTCACCGCGAGAAGGACCACCGCGGGACCGTCGGGGAGCGGTCCGTTCAGGCCCACGCCCTGCCGCGCCAGCCAGTCCGACGGATGCGGGTCGAGCACGTGGACGGAGGCGGGGGGCAGGTCGCGGTCGAGCCAGCCCTCCAGCATGGCCGATCCCATCTTGCCGCAGCCCAGCATGACCAGGCCGCGGCGGGCGATTTCCGAAAATGCCATCTCGCTCCCCCGGATCTGCGTTCGGGGGCGGAGACTAGGCGCGGCCGTAGGCCTCCGCAATGGCGACCTGCATCGCCTCCTCGGGGCTGCGGTCGGACCAGAGCGCGAGCTGGAACGCGGGGTAGTAGCGCTCGGCCGAGAGGACGGCGGTCTCGACGATGCAGGCGATCTGGTCGGGGCTCGCCAGCTGCTCGCCCGCCAGGACGAGGCCGTAGCGGTAGACCATGAGCTTCTGCGAGGCCCACCAGGTGAAGGCGCCCGCCCAGCAGCGGTCGTTCACCAGGTTCATGGTCTCGTAGAGCTTCGCGCGGGTGTCCTCCGGCGGGTCCATGTCGAAGGTGCAGATCATCCGCAGCGTCTCGTCGTAGGACGACCATGCGAGCGTGACGGAATAGGTGCGCCACTGACCCTCGATGGCCATGGCGATCTGGTCGTCGGCGACGCGGTCGAAATCCCAGTCGTGGTGGGTCGCCAGCGACTCCACGATGTCGATGGGATGGATGTCCTCGACGTCCAGATACTGCTCGGAATGCGACATTGCCCAGGCCTCGTGTTTGGCAGCCGTGCGGGGCCTTGGTTATGCTCCCAAGACTCCCACAAATGGCTGGGTGTCTTTGCTAGGGGTCGCCGGGCCATGCCCGGCCCCTACAAGATATCGTGCGGCGACTTGGACAGCCTGTAAAGAAGTATTTTTGTGACGGAAAGACCGGCTTCACCGAATTCTGGCGTTACCCACAAGATATGGCGGGGCAGGACCTACTGCGCCGCCACCTGGTGTTGCGCCTCGACATGCCGCCGAAGCTCCTCGGTCTGGGCCTTGCCAGGGCCGGAGGGTGCGACGAGCATGAAGCCGACGCCCGCCGTGGTGCAGGCATGCGCCTCGAAATCGTCGGCGTCGCTGCCCGTGAGGTTGTCGCGCGCGATGTTGACCGCGACGACGGGCCGCCAGTCGCCGTCCACGATGAGAAAGTCGACCTGGCGCGAGGCCATGAGCGCGACCGCCGCCTTCTCCTGCGAGCGGGACATGCCGTTGGAGCCCGTGTAGAGGAAGGCGCTGAGCGCCACCTGCGGCAGCACCCGGTGCCCCATGACGCTGCGATCGACGATCGCTTCGAGCGCTTCGAAGACCCGTTCCTCGCTCACGTCGATGACGGGCATCTGGTAGGTGCGCAGCGGCGGCAGGGGCGCCTCGTCCTCGACCGCGTCGGGCGCATGGACGGGGGTGGGGTGCGCCTCGACCGCGCGCCTGCGGCGGCGCCGGCGGCGGCCCGACCGCACGAG
>NZ_JBQLZP010000519.1:0-9551 GCF_052168335.1 Roseicyclus sp.
CGCAGCCGCCGGAGGTCACGGCGCGGAGGCGGAATTGGCTGACCGAGGCGGGCGAGGTGACGGAGGACGGGCTCTCGCTCGTGCGCGCCCTGACCGAGCAGGCCGAGACGCGCACCGTCTTCCGCGGGAACTTCTAAGGCCGCGGCCCGCGTCGGCCGGCATCTGGACACTCCCGCGCCCCGCCGCGAAGATGGCGGAAAAGACAGGGAGTCCCGTGCCATGAACCTCGCCCGCTTCCCGCGGATCCGCCTCGCGCATCTGCCGACCCCGATCGAACCGCTGCCGCGGCTCTCGGAGGCGCTCGGCGGGCCCGAGATCTGGATCAAGCGCGACGACTGCACCGGCCTCTCGACCGGCGGCAACAAGACCCGCAAGCTGGAATTCCTGATGGCCGAGGCGGTGGCCGCGGGCGCCGACATCGTCCTGACCCAGGGCGCGACCCAGTCGAACCACGCCCGCCAGACGGCGGCGGCGGCGGCGAAGCTCGGGCTCGACTGCCACCTGCTGCTCGAGGACAGGACGGGCTTCAACCACGAGAACTACCGGCGGAACGGCAACGTGCTGCTCGATCACCTCCACGGCGCGACCTGGGAGCATCGCGGCCCCGGCCTCGACATGAACGCGGAGCTTGCGACCGTGGCCGAGCGCATGGCGGCCGAGGGGCGCAAGCCCTACGCGATCCCCGGCGGCGGGTCGAACGCGACGGGTGCGCTCGGCTACGTCAACTGCGCGCTCGAAACGGTGGCGCAGCTGACGGACATGGGCCTCGCCATCGACACGCTGGTCCATGCCACCGGCAGCGCGGGCACGCAGGCGGGGCTCGTCACGGGGTTGACGGCGATGAACGCGCAACTCCCTGTCCTCGGCATCGGAGTGCGCGCGCCGAAGCCGAAGCAGGAGGCGAACGTCCACGCGCTTTGCGTGGCCACGGCGGAGAAGCTGGGCGTGCCCGCCCCGCCGCCCGAGGCGGTCGTGGCCAATACCGACTACGTGGGCGAGGGCTACGGCCTGCCCGCGCCCTCCACCATCGAGGCGATCGGGATGTTCGCCCGGCTCGAGGGCATCCTCCTCGACCCGGTCTATTCCGCGAAGGGCGCGGCGGGGCTGATCGACCTCTGCCGCAAGGGGCATTTCAAGGCCGGGGAGCGTATCCTGTTCCTGCATACCGGCGGCGCCATCGGGCTGACGGGGTATCTCCACAGCTTCGACGTGCCCGCCTGAAATGCGTCCGGTCGGCATCCTCGGCGGCATGGGGCCGGAGGCGACGATCCTCCTCATGCGGAAGGTGCTGGCGGCGGTCGCGGCGCAGGACGACGCGGACCACGTGCCGCTGATCGTGCACCAGAACCCGGCCGTCCCCTCGCGCATCGCCCACCTGATCGAGCGGACGGGGACGGACCCGACGCCGGTGCTGCGCGACATGGCCCGCACGTTGGAGGCGGCGGGGGCGGCGGCGCTCGCCATGCCCTGCAACACGGCCCATGCCTATGCCGGGGCGATCCGGGGGGCGACGACGCTGCCCTTTCTCGACATGATCGAAGCGACGGCGGACAGGCTGGCCGAGGGCGGCGCGCGGCGCATCGGCATGCTCGCCTCGCCCGCCACCCGCCTCGCGACCGTCTTCGAGGCGCCCTTCGCCGCAAGGGGCCTCGTCCCGGTCTTCCCCGAGCCCGACGACGCCGTCCTCGCCCTCATCCGCGCGGTGAAGCGGGGGGAGCGGCCCGAGACCCTCGCCCCCGCCCTCGCGCATATCGCCGAAGGGCTTCTGACCGAGGCCGACACACTCTGCGTCGCCTGCACCGAACTGTCGCTGGTCGTGCCCTCGCTGCCCGAACTGCCGCTGACCGACAGCCTCGACGTGCTGGTCGGGGAGATCGTGGGCTTCGCGCGCGCCTGATCCCCTTCCCCCGGCCCCACCCTTCCGCTATCTCCCCCTGCAACCAACCGATTGCAGGCCGCCATGACCGACCTCTCCCGCATCCGCAACTTCTCGATCGTCGCCCATATCGACCACGGGAAATCGACGCTCGCCGACCGGCTGATCCAGCTGACCGGCACCGTGGCCGAGCGCGACATGCAGGAGCAGATCCTGGACAGCATGGACATCGAGCGCGAGCGCGGCATCACCATCAAGGCCAACACCGTCCGCATCGAGTATCCCGCACAGGACGGCCAGACCTACATCCTGAACCTCATCGACACGCCCGGCCACGTCGACTTCGCCTACGAGGTCTCGCGTTCCATGCGGGCGGTCGAGGGCTCGCTCCTCGTCGTCGACGCCTCGCAGGGCGTCGAGGCGCAGACGCTCGCCAACGTCTACCAGGCCATCGACGCGGATCACGAGATCGTGCCCGTCCTCAACAAGATCGACCTGCCGGCGGCCGAGCCCGACCGCGTGAAGGAGCAGATAGAGGACGTCATCGGCATCGACGCGCAGGACGCCATCCCGATCAGCGCCAAGACCGGCCTCGGCATTCCCGACGTGCTCGAGGCCATCGTGCACCGCCTGCCCGCGCCCAAGGGCGACCGCGAGGCGGCCCTCAAGGCCATGCTGGTCGACAGCTACTACGACCCCTATCTCGGCGTCGTCGTCCTGATCCGCGTCATAGACGGGGTGATCCGCAAGGGCGACCGCATCCGCATGATGAAGACGGGCGGCGCCTACCAGGTGGACCGGCTCGGCGTCTTCAAGCCCGCCATGCAGGACATCGCGGAACTCGGCCCCGGCGAGATCGGCTTTCTCACCGCGCAGATCAAGCAGGTGCGCGACACCCGCGTGGGCGACACGATCACGCACGAGCGCCGGCCGACGGCGCAGGCGCTGCCGGGCTTCAAGCCGTCGGTCCCCGTGGTCTTCTGCGGCCTCTTTCCCGTGGACACCAACGACTTCGAGGACCTGCGCGACGCCATCGAGAAGCTCGCGCTGAACGACGCCTCCTTCACCTTCGAGATGGAGACCTCGGCCGCGCTCGGCTTCGGCTTCCGCTGCGGGTTCCTGGGGCTCCTCCACCTCGAGGTGATCCGCGACCGGCTGGAACGCGAGTACGACATCGACCTCATCACCACAGCGCCCTCGGTGATCTACCACGTCCACATGCGCGACGGCTCGGTGGTCGAGCTGCACAACCCCGCCGACATGCCGGACCTCACCCATGTCGACCACATCGAGGAGCCGCGCATCAAGGCGACGATCCTCGTGCCCGACGAATACCTCGGCGACGTGCTCACGCTCTGCCACGACCGGCGGGGCGAGCAGCTCGACCTCACCTACGCGGGCTCCCGCGCGATGGTGGTCTACGACCTGCCGCTGAACGAGGTGGTGTTCGACTTCTACGACCGGCTCAAGTCGGTGACGAAGGGCTACGCCTCCTTCGACTACCAGATGCTCGGCTACCGCGAGGACTACCTCGTGAAGATGCAGATCCTGGTGAACGAGGAGCCTGTGGACGCGCTCTCGATCATGGTCCACCGCGACCGGGCCGAGATGCGGGGGCGCATGATGTGCGAGAAGCTGAAGGAGCTGATCCCCCGCCACATGTTCAAGATCCCGATCCAGGCGGCCATCGGCGGGCGGGTCATCGCGCGCGAGACCATCGCGGCGCTGAGGAAGGACGTGACGGCCAAGTGCTACGGCGGCGACGCCACGCGGAAGCGGAAGCTCCTCGACAAGCAGAAAGCGGGCAAGAAGAAGATGCGCCAGTTCGGGAAGGTGGAGATCCCGCAGTCGGCGTTCATCAATGCGTTGAAGATGGATGGGTGAATTGTTTGACGTTCTTGATATCAGCGATGGTGAGGTCCAAAAACTTCTGGAACAGGACGAGGGCCAACGTCTTGATTTCAAGTCAGCCCGCATTCTACCAGCGAAACTCTCCCAGAGCCTTTCGGCCTTCGCCAATACTGACGGAGGCGAACTCTACATTGGCATAGAAGACAATAAAGACTGGATAGGCTTTGTGAACGCTGAGTAAGCAAATCCTATATGTGCGGCTATCCACGAAATGTTTCCAGTTCAAGACTATGTGAACTGCACATTTCTCAGGAGCGACGGCAGGAACGGCCTTGTCCTTAAGATCGAAGTCTTTCGAACTCCAGACGTCAAGCTCTCAACCGCACAAGCCCCCTACAAGCGCTTCGGGGCTCAGAACAAGAAACTCGGCACGCAAGATGAAATCCGGCGCCTTGAGTATTCAAAGGGCGTTTACTCGTACGAAGATGTAGCAACCAGTCACCCCGTTCAAGAAATTGAAAACTCGATGTCAATATTGAGCTTTTCGCTGAATATTGTCCCCCATCCAGAGCCGAAGGACTGGTTAAGAAAGCAACGACTCATCATTGAGGAAAAGCCCACAGTAGCAGCAGTGATGCTTTTTTCCGATGAGCCCCAGATTGATCTTCCGAAAGCCGGTATCAAGATTTATCGATATAAAACTTCGGAATCCGAGGGCACCAGAGAGACACTGGCTTTTGATCCCTTGACGATTGAGGGATCAGCCATTGAAGTCATTACTCGCGCTGTTGAATTAACCAAAGAAAAAGTTCAAGACATCCCCAAGGTTGGAACTGGCGGCCTTGAGGCGATCGTTTACCCAGAGGAGGCGATTCACGAAATCGTCACGAACGCTGTTCTCCATCGAGACTATAGCGTCAATGATGAAATTCATATTAAGATATTTGACAACCGGATCGAGGTATTTAGCCCCGGAAAGCTCCCAGGATACGTTACGCCCAAGAATATCCTGAAAGAGAGATTTGCTCGAAATCCAAAGATTGTCAGAATCGCGAACAAGTTTCCAAACGCGCCAAACAAAGACATTGGTGAGGGCCTGAATACTGCGTTTCAAAAGATGCGGGCGCTCAAGCTTCGAGATCCTGTTATTTCAGAAACAGATGCTGGCGTGACTGTCACGATATATCATGAAAAACTCGCCTCCCCTGAAGAGACCGTGCGGGACTACCTAGAGAACCATGCTGAGATAAACAATTCTATTGGTAGGGAAATCTGCCGTGAGGGCAGCGAAAACAAAATGAAACGGGTTTTCGAAAGAATGATGCAGGCCGAAATCATTGAGCGCATTCCAGGTAGGAAGGGACGCGCGACAGCATATCGGCTCAAGAAAGACTAGAGTCCCCCGCCCAACTCCCGCCAAAATCCCCGCGCATACACCCCCGCCATGGACCCGCTCGGACACGTCATCGGACTCTCCTTCGTCGCCGCCGTCATCTTCGGCTTCGGCGCGCTTCTGGCGTTTGTCCACGCCCTCGCCATGCGCGTCCGCCTGACGGTCTGGCCGCAGCCCGTCCTGCCGGTCCTCGCCGTGGCGGCCCCGGCGCTGATCTGGGCGGGGTTCGGGCTCTGGCTCCTGTCGCTGATGGCCGCCGACCCGACGGCCGCGAACCTCTGGCCGCTGACCCTCGCCGTCGCCGCGTTCTTCTGGCTGATCTGGGGGGTCGGCACGTCCTTCGCCGCCGCGCTCTTCCGGTTCTACCTCAGCCGCATGTGAGGAACCCCCGCCCGGCCGCCCGCGTTCTCCGCCCGAAGGAGGACATTCATGGACCGTCTGAGCATTCTTCTCACGCTGATGTCGGGCGCGGTTCTGACCGGCGCGCTGGTGATCGCCGCCTTCTCGTTCGGCTGGTACGGCTGGCCCGCGATCCTGGGCGCGGCCGTCATCGGCTTCGCGCTGAGCTGGCCCACCGCCTACGCGATCTCGCGCCTGACCAAGCGCAACGACGCGAACTGGGACCACACGCGCATCCGCGACGCGGGCCGCGTCCCCCGCCCAGGCAAGCCGGAACTCTAGGCGCCGCGCACCGCCTCGGGATGCGCGCCGACGAAGCCGCGGAGCACGGCGAAGAGCCGCCGCGCCTCGGCGAGGTCGCCCGCATGAAGCGCCGCGCGGACATCTTCGCAGAGCATCCGCTGCACCGCCTGCGGCCCGCCATGGGTGTGCATCAGGTGCTCCACCTCGGCCACGGCGGCCTCCTCGGTGATGTGTTCGTGCTCGGCCACCTGCGCGATCTCCTCGCGCGTGAGGCTGCACATGTCTTCCATGTCGTCGAGCGTGATCATGTCGTCCTCCCCGGCCCGCGCTGGGCCGCCCGTCGCGCCCTCCCCAGGGCGCAGAGCAGAGGGTGGCCCGGTCCGCACGGCCGCGCCTTGAGACAGGTCAATCGCGGCGATTCTACACGAATCTCCGCGCCGACGCCCGAAAACCCCTTCGCAGGCGCAGAAAACCGGGGCTGGCGCGAGCGCTTTTCAACAGCGCCCGCAACGTCCTGCGCGGGCTTCACAAAACCGTTACGCCAAGCGCGCGCGCACAAGCTTGCCCACCGTTCCATGCACAGGAAATTTCCATGCTGCACTGCTCCGCGCTTGCCCGGAGCGGCGTCCGGGGCGAACGTATTCCTACCGCAGCGGTTTTCGGACAGCGCGCGGGGTTCGAGACGCCTTCCAAGGGCGACCGGCGGAGCGGAAAGGGACTTGCGCCCGGACTGCACCGCAAGGGTCCGAGGATCGGCGGCGACGGACTGCAGGGCCTCCGGGCCGATGCAGGGGACGCCGACGAGAACGGGCGTAGCGGACGGTCTCGATGCCGGAAACGGCAGAGGGACCAGGGGTTCCACCGCGAGGTGGCGGCCCTTCGGACCGGGCGGAACAGGTCTTGCGATCTGCACGCGACGGTTCGGGAAGGCGTCAGGCGATGCAAGGACCGCGTCCAAGCACCTGGCGCCTTTTCCCGTTGGAGCTTTCCCCAACTGAAAACGGGACCCGGCCAAGCCTGGATCCCGCTTCCGTGTCAGTCGATGCATCCGCGTCCTAGCACCAAGGCCCGGATACACGCCCGCAGGTGGGTCCGGCAACCAGATATTGCGTCGAATGCCGCGCAACCCTCCATCCCTTTGGCAATTCCGCCACAGGGACGCCCGCATCCACGGCGCTTGACCCAGATCAACGCGCGACTCGCGCGATTACGATTGTCCTCGTCAATGAAACCGCGAACGCCGTCGTGTCAGGAGAGTTCGTCATGCGCCTGTTCTTTCTCATCTACACGCTCGCGGCCACCGCGCTCGCCGGGATCGGCGTGACCGGGGTGCTCGCGGCCGGGCTTCCGGGCTGGCAGCCGATCGTCGTCGCCGCCGTCCTCGGCGCCGTCGCGGCCCTGCCCGCCACGTGGTTCGCGTCGCGGAAGATCGCACGGCTCTAGGCCGTTCCCGGACCGCGCCGTCCGCGCTAGGCTGCCTCGACGAAGCATCGAAGGGACACGTCCATGAGCGTCACCCGCCCGAGTGGCTACAGCCGGATGCAGATCCGGCTGCACTGGATCACCGTGATCCTCGTCGCGCTGCAATACCTGCTGCACGAGGGCATCGCGGATGCCTACGACGTGGCGGAAGAGACCGGGGTCTACGCGATCTCGGCCCCCGTCGCGGGGCACATCATCGGCGGAACGCTCATCCTCGCGCTCGCGGTCTGGCGGCTGCTCCTGAGGAACGACCGCGGCACGCCGCCGCCCCCGCCGGGTGAGCCCGCCGTCTTCGCGCGGCTGGCGCACTGGGCGCACCTCGGCTTCTACGCGCTGCTGATCCTGCTGCCCGTGACGGGCGCGATGGCCTGGGGCGGGCAGATCGAGGCGGCAGGCGACGCGCACGAGGTCCTGCGGGCGCTCCTCCTGTTCCTGATCCTCGCGCATGTGGGCGCGGTCGCGGTGCACCAGCTTGTCTGGAAGACCGGGCTCATCGCCCGGATGATGCGTCCGGGCTGAGGAAGGCGCGAAGCGCGGCCTCGAACTCGCGCGGCTTCTCGGCGTGGAGCCAGTGGCCCGCGCCGGGGATCTTCGCGAAGCGGGTGGCCGGGAAGAGGCTGCGGATCGTGTCGCGATGCTCGGGCTTCACGTAGTCCGAGCGGGCGCCCGAGAGGAACAGCGCGGGTCCCCCGAAGCTGCCGGACAGATCGGGCCAGCCGACGATCAGGGGCATCTCCGCCGACAGCGCATCGAGGTTCAGCCGCCAGCGCCGCCCCGCGACGTCGAGCGACTGGAGGAGGAAGGCGCGCACGCCTTCCTCCGGCACGATGGCGGCGAGCTGCGCGTCGGCGTCCCGCCGGCTCTCGACGCGGGCGAGGTCGACGGCGCGCATGGCGTCGATCATGGGCTGCTGCGAATGGCCGTAAGCCACGGGCGCGATGTCGGCCACGACGAGGCGGCGGACGGCCTCGGGGCGGGTCAGCGCGAGCGCCATCGCCGCCTTGCCGCCCATGGAGTGCCCGACGACATCCGCGAGGCCCCCGTGGGCCGCGATCACTTCGGCGAGGTCGGCGGCGAGGTCGGGGTAGGAATGGCTGTCCGACCATGGGCTCTCGCCGTGGTTGCGCATGTCCACGGCGAGGACGTGCCGCCCCTCGGCGAGCCTCCGGGCGATGACGCCCCAGTTCCGGGCCGAGCCGAAGAGGCCATGCGCGATCAGGATGGGCGGCTGGTCTCCCGGCGCGCCATGGGTGACGACGTTGAGCATGGCGCGCCTTCTAGCGGGCACGCGGGGCGCCTTCCACCCCGCTCAATGCGCGGGGCGGATGAAGGTGCCGTTCCGGAGGTCGCGCATCGCCTGCTGCAACTCCTCCTGCGTGTTCATCACGATGGGCCCGTGCCAGGCCACCGGCTCCTCGATGGGCGCGCCCGAGATGAGGAGGAAGCGCACGCCCTCGGGGCCCGCCTGCACCGTCACCTCGTCGCCCGTGCCGAAGCGGATCAGCGTCCGGTCGCCCGAGAGGTCGCGGATGTTCACCTCGCGGCCCATCACTTCCTTCTCCAGCAGCACGCCCTGCGGCGCGGAAGCGTCGGCGAACTTGCCCGCGCCCTGGAAGACGTAGGCGAAGGCGCGGCGGTAGGTGTCGATGCGGAAGGTCTTGCGCACGCCGGCGGGCACGGTCACGTCGAGATACTGCGGATCGGCGGCGATGCCGTCGACGGGCCCGCGCTTGCCCCAGAACTCCCCGGTGATCACGCGCACGTGGGTGCCGTCGTCGTCCGTCACCTCCGGGATCTCGGCGCCCTTGATGTCCTGGTAGCGGGGCGCGGTCATCTTCATCGCGCCGGGCAGGTTCCCCCAGAGCTGGAAGCCGTGCATCTGGCCCTTCGCGTTCCCCAGCGGCATCTCCTGGTGGAGGATGCCCGAGCCCGCCGTCATCCACTGGACGGAACCCGGCCCGAGACGGCCGGTGTTCCCGAGGCTGTCGGAATGCTCGACCGTGCCCTCGAGCACGTAGGTGATCGTCTCGATCCCGCGGTGCGGATGCCAGGGGAAGCCCTTGCGGAAGAATGCGGGATCGTCGTTGCGGAAGTCGTCGAAGAGGAGGAAGGGATCGAGCTCGCTCGGATCGCGGAAGCCGAAGGCACGGTGGAGATGCACCCCCGCCCCCTCCATCGTCGGCTGGGCGCGGCGGGTTTCGAGGATCGGGCGGATCGACATGGGCGGGCTCCCCTTCTTCTGGCTGTCGCGGAGATAGGACGGGGCCGCCCGCCCGGCAATCCGGCGGCGACGAACGCGGGCTGTGC
>NZ_JBQLZP010000520.1:0-7232 GCF_052168335.1 Roseicyclus sp.
GCGGTAGTCGCGCGCGGGCTCGAGCACCTCGTAGCCCTCGAAGGGGGCGCCGGGGGGCGGCGCGCCCTCCTTCAGCATGGCGCGCAGCTGATCGCGCGCGGCCTCGATCTCGGCCCGCGTCCGGCCGATGGCGTGCCGTCCGAGCAGCGCCGCCGAGGCCTGCCCGAGCGCGCAGGCCTTCACGTCCTGCCCGAAACGGGCGATGCGCCCCTCGGCCAGGTCCAGATCCACGGTGACGGTCGAGCCGCAGAGCGGCGCGCGCTTGCGCACGCTGGCCTGCGGCGCCTCGAGCCGTCCGCGATGCGGGATGTCGGCCGCAAGGCCGAGGATGCGCTGCGAGTAGAGCTTGATGAGGTCGCTGTCAGAGGTCATCGCAGGCCGTCCGGTTTGCGTTTCCGCGCTTGCCGCTATAGTTAGCCGCTCCGATCCCGATTGCAACGAGGCCGCCATGGGCGAGACGCGCAGATTCGACCCCGAGGCCCTCCGGTACGACGCGGCGGGCCTGATCCCCTGCATCGCGCAGGAGGTCGGGACGGGCGAGGTCCTGATGCTGGCCTGGATGAACGCCGAGGCGGTGGCCCGCACGCTCGCGACCGGGCGGGTGACCTACTGGTCGCGCTCGCGGGGCGACTTCTGGGTGAAGGGCGAGACCTCGGGGCATGTGCAGGAACTGGTGGAGCTGCGGGTGGACTGCGACCGGGACTGCCTTCTCGCGCTGGTGCGCCAGAACGGGCCGGCCTGCCACACGAACCGGCGGGTGTGCTTCTACACCGCGGTGCGCGACGGGGCGGAGGTTGAGCTGATGGCGCCCGAGGCGTGAGGGGCCGCGCCGTCCGGGGCATCGAGCCCCGGCCGGCGCGCGGCGCGGTCCGCGCCGAAGTGCGTATTTCACGGAAAGATGAAGGTCAGAGGCCGACCATCGCACGGATGTCGGCGGGCGAGGCGCCCTCGGCGCGGTAGGTGGCGATGGCGCGGGCGTCGTCGCGCTTGGCGAGCCTGCGGCCCGCCTCGTCCCGGATCAGGCGGTGGTGGTGGAAGACCGGGATCGGCGTGCCGAGGAGCGCGTGGAGCGCGGCGTGCAGGAAGCTCGCCTCGAAGAGGTCCTCGCCGCGGATGACGTGGGTGACGCCCTGCGCGGCGTCGTCGATCACCACGGAGAGGTGGTAGCTCGCGCCCATGCCGGGTCGGGCGAGGACCGGGTCGCCGACCTGCGCGGCGAGGTGGGCCGTGGTCACGCGGTGGCTGCCGGCATGGGCGGGGCCGGTCTCCTCGATGGCGATGTCGAGGGCGGGGAAGGCGCGGGCGATGTCGAGGCGGATTGCGTCGCCCGGCGCCCGCGCGGACATCGGGCGGCCGCGGCATGTGGCGGGATAGATGCGGCCGTCGGGGCCATGGGTCGGGCCATGGGTCGGTGCGCCCTCCTGCGGGGCGGAGGCGGCGGCCTCGATGTCGCGGCGGCGGCAGGAGCAGGGGTAGACGAGGCCGCGCGCGGCGAGCCGGTCGATGGCGGCGGCGTAGTCGGAGAGGTGGTCGGACTGGCGGCGGGGCGGGGCGTCCCAGGTCAGGCCGAGCCAGGCGAGGTCGTCGAGGATCTGCGCCTCCCAGCGGGGGCGGGCGCGGGCGCGGTCGATGTCGTCGATCCGCAGGAGGAAGACGCCGCCCGCGGCGCGGGCCATGTCATGCGCCGTGATGGCCGAGAAGGCGTGGCCGAGATGCAGCGGACCCGTGGGCGACGGGGCGAAGCGCGTGCGCATCAGGGCGCCGTTTCAGGGGCTTGCGGGGTGATCTTCATGCCTGGGCCTGGGCTTGCCGCGGACATCTCGCGTCAGGCCGCGTGGCGGGCCGCGGCCCCGAGCCAGCCTTGCCAGTCGGTCTTGGCGCGGTCGGTGTAGCCCTTGTAGCGCTCGCGCCGGCCGCGGCGTCCGCCGCGGGCCTCGTCGAGCGGCGGGAAGAGGCCGAAGTTCACGTTCATGGGCTGGAAGGTCCTGGCCTCGGCGCCGCCGGTGATGTGGTGGACGAGCGCGCCCATGGCCGTCGTCGGCGGCACGGGGGCGAGGCTGCGGCCGAGGAGCTCGGCGGCGGCGAGGCGGCCCGCCAGAAGCCCCATGGCGGCGGATTCGACATAGCCCTCGACGCCCGTGACCTGGCCCGCGAAGCGGATGTTGGGCCGGGAGCGGAGCCGCATCTGGCCGTCGAGGAGCGTCGGCGAGTTGATGAAGGTGTTGCGGTGGATGCCGCCCAGCCGCGCGAAGGAGGCCTCCCGCAGGCCGGGAATCATCCGGAAAACATCGGTTTGCGCGCCGTACTTCATCTTGGTCTGGAAGCCCACGATGTTGTAGAGCGTGCCGAGCTTGTTGTCGCGGCGGAGCTGGACGACGGCCCAGGGCTTCCTGCCCGGATCGTGCGGGTTGGTCAGGCCCACGGGCTTCATCGGGCCATGGCGGAGCGTCTCGCGCCCGCGCTCGGCCATCACCTCGATGGGCAGGCAGCCGTCGAAGTAGCCGGCCGTCTCGCCGGGCTTGAACTCGGTCTTGTCGGCGGCGAGGAGCGCGTCGATGAAGGCCTCGTATTCGTCCTTCGTCATCGGGCAGTTGATGTAGGCCTTCCGTTCCTCCTCGGTCTCGCCCTTGTCGTAGCGCGACTGTTCCCAGGCGACGGACATGTCGATCGTCTCGGCGTAGACGATGGGGGCGATGGCGTCGAAGAAGGCGAGGCTGTCCTGCCCGGTCTCGGCCGCGATGGCGGCGGCGAGGGCGCCCGAGGTGAGCGGGCCCGTCGCGACGATCCAGGAGCCCTCCGTGGGAAGCCCCGTGATCTCGCCCGGCACGACCCGGACGTTCGGATGGGCGCGGAGGCGCGCGGTCACGCCCTCGGCGAAGGGGTCGCGGTCGACGGCGAGCGCGCCGCCCGCGGGCAGGCGGTGGCGGTCGGCCATCTCCATGATGAGGCTGCCCGCCGCCCGCATCTCCCAGTGCAGGAGGCCCACGGCGTTCTGTTCGTCGTCGTCCGAGCGGAAGGAGTTGGAGCAGACCATCTCGGCCAGGTGCCCGGTGCGGTGGGCGAAGGTGCCGACCTCGGGGCGCATCTCGTGCAGGACGACGGGCACGCCCAGTTCCGCCGCCTGCCAGGCGGCCTCGGAACCGGCCATGCCGCCGCCGACGATGTGGAGTTCGCGTGTCATGCGTCGGGGATACTGCCCCGCGCCCCGCGGCTCAAGGGCCGACCGGCCCGTGCGGTCAGACCGGGCCGTTGCCCGCGTCGAAGGCCCCGTCGGGCGGGATCAGTCCTTCGCGGCGTCCCTTGCGGCGGACGCTGAAGGGCGAATGCTCGACCACGGGCGGGCGGGGCGGCACCGCCAGCATCGCGCGGGCCTGGGCCCGGTCGCAGCCATAGGTGAGCATGAGCGCGGCGATCAGCGCCATGTCCCGCCAGAACGCGCCGAGGACATGCGCCACGCCCAGCTGCATCAGTTCCACGTAGCTCGCATAGAAGGTCACGAGGCCGAGGAGGAGGGCTGCCATTCGCGTGCGCGCCCCGAGGAGCACCATGGTGGCGAGGAGGAAGACGATCGAGGAGCCCACGATGTCGTCGAGCGGCGCGGGCAGGAAGGACGCGAAGAGCGCGCCCGCATCCGCGCCGGGAATCGAGCCCGAGGCGGCGGCGATGAAGTAGGAGGCGATGAGCATGCGCATCGTCGTCTGCGCGGCTTCGCTCAATGTCACATTCTGCGTGTCTCTGCTGAGCATTCTGCCTCGCATCGCCCTGTATGTTCCACCCCGGCCGGGGCGACGGGGCGAAACTCGGCGCGCAACCCGGCCCTATTGCGGACGGTTTGCGCAAAAAGACGGTTGAATTCATGGCGAGGCCGCCACAATGGCTAACGGGGCGTTACGGCTGGCCGCGAAGGGCAGGCCGCCGGGCGTCGAGGAGGCGCGCCGCGCGCGCCCCGAACCCCGTCACCCGGCGTCGGGCGCCTCTCCCTCGGTCGCAGCAGGCTCCGCGTCGCCCTGGTCGGCGATCCAGGCGACCGACACCACCTCTTCGCCCGCGCCGGTGTTGAAGACCCGGACGCCGCCCGCCGACCGCGAGCGGAAGGAGATGCCGTCGACCGGCACGCGGATCGACTGGCCCGTGGAGGTGGCGAGCATGATCTGGTCGCCGGTCTCGACGGGGAAGCAGGCGACGAGGGCACCGCCGCGCATCGCCTTGTCCATGGCGATCACGCCCTGGCCGCCGCGCCCGCGCACCGGGTAGTCGTGGCTCGACGAGAGCTTGCCCGAGCCGTTCGCGGTGATGGTCAGGATCAGGTCTTCGGCGGCCGACATCTCGGCGTAGCGGTCGGGCGAAAGCTGGCCGCCCGCGACCTCTACCTCGTCCTCGTCGGCCTCGACCTCCTCCTCCGGCGCGCCGGCCATCAGGCGGCGCTGCTTGAGGTAGGCGGCGCGCTCCTGGGGATCGGCCTCGAAGTGGCGGATCACGGCCATCGAGACCACGCGGTCCCCCTCGGCGAGGCGGATGCCGCGCACCCCCGTCGAATCGCGCCCCTTGAAGACGCGCACGTCCGTCGTGGGGAAGCGGATGGCGCGGCCGCCCGCGGTCACCAGCATGACGTCGTCGCTCTCGGAACAGATGCGCGCGTTGACGAGGCTGACCGAGCCGTCCTCGGGCAGGCGCATGGCGATCTTGCCGTTGCGCATGACGTTGGTGAAGTCGGACAGCGCGTTCCGCCGCACCTCGCCCTCGGAGGTGGCGAAGACGATCTGCAATTCGTCCCAGTGATCCTCGTCGCGGTCGACGGGCATGACGGCGGCGATGCCCGTGCCGGTCGCGATCGGCAGGATGTTCACGATGGCCTTGCCGCGCGAGGCGCGCGAGCCCTGCGGCAGGCGCCAGGTCTTGAGCTTGTAGACCATCCCGTCCGTCGTGAAGAACAGGAGCGGCGTGTGGGTGTTCGCCACGAAGAGCGACGTCACCACGTCGTCCTCCTTGAGCGCGCCGCCCGAGAGGCCCTTGCCGCCGCGCTTCTGCGCGCGGAATTCGCCCAGCGGCGTGCGCTTGATGTAGCCGCCCTGGGTGATGGTGACGACCATGTCCTCGCGCTCGATGAGGTCCTCGTCCTCCATGTCGCCGGACCAGTCGACGATCTCGGTGCGGCGGGGGACGGCGAACTTCTCGCGCACCTCGGCCAGCTCCTCGGAGATGATCGCGAGGATGCGCTCGCGCGAGGCGAGGATTGCGAGGTAGTCCTTGATCTTCTCGGCCAGCTCCTCGAGCTCGTCCGTGACCTCCTTGACGCCCAGCTGGGTCAGGCGCTGGAGCCGCAGGTCGAGGATCGCGCGGGCCTGCGTCTCGGAGAGGTTGTAGGTCCCGTCCTCGTTGGCCTTGTGGTTCGGGTCGTCGATCAGCTGGATGAAGGGCAGGATCTCGGCCGCGGGCCAGCGCCGCTCCATCAGCCGCTCGCGGGCCTCGGCGGCGTCGGCCGAGGCGCGGATCGTGCGCACCACCTCGTCCACGTTCGACACCGCGACGGCGAGACCGCAGAGCACATGCGCCCGGTCGCGGGCCTTGTTCAGCTCGAAGGCGGTGCGGCGGGCCACCACCTCCTCGCGGAAGTCGAGAAAGGCGGTGAGGAAGCCCCGGAGCGTCAGCTGCTCGGGCTTGCCGCCGTTCAGCGCCAGCATGTTGCAGCCGAAGCTCGTCTGCATCTGCGTGAAGCGGAAGAGCTGGTTCAGCACCACCTCCGCCGTCGCGTCGCGCTTGAGCTCGATCACCACGCGGACGCCGACGCGGTCGCTTTCGTCCGCCACGCCCGAGATGCCCTCGAGCTTCTTCTCGCGCACCAGGTCGGCGATGCGCTCGATCATCGCGGCCTTGTTCACCTGGTAGGGGATCTCGTCCACGACGATGGCGAAGCGGTCCTTGCGGACCTCCTCCACATGGGTCTTCGCCCGGATGATGACCGAGCCACGCCCCTCGAGATAGGCCTTGCGCGCGCCCGAGCGCCCGAGGATCAGCGCGCCCGTCGGGAAGTCGGGGGCGGGGATGTACTCGATCAGCTGCTCCGAGGTGAGGTCGGGGTCGCGGATCAGCGCCTGGCAGGCGTCGATCACCTCGCCGAGATTGTGCGGCGGGATGTTCGTGGCCATGCCGACGGCGATGCCGCCCGCGCCGTTGACGAGCATGTTCGGGAAGCGCGCGGGAAGGACCGTCGGCTCCTGCTGCTTGCCGTCGTAGTTGTCCTGGAAATCGACCGTGTCCTTGTCGATGTCGGCCAGCATGTAGGCCGCCGGCGGCGCCATGCGGACCTCGGTATAGCGCATGGCCGCCGGGTTGTCGCCGTCCATCGAGCCGAAGTTGCCCTGCCCGTCGAGAAGCGGCAGCGACATGGAGAAGTCCTGCGCCATCCGCACCAATGCGTCGTAGATCGCGCTGTCGCCATGCGGGTGGTACTGGCCCATGACGTCGCCCACGGGGCGGGCGGACTTGCGGTAGGGCTTGTCGTGGGTGTTGTTGGTCTCGTGCATCGCGAAGAGGATGCGGCGGTGCACCGGCTTCAGCCCGTCGCGCAGGTCCGGGATCGCGCGGCTGATGATGACCGACATGGCGTAGTCGATGAAGGAGGACTTCATCTCCGCCGCGATGTCGATGGAGGGTCCGGCATGCGCGGGACCGCGCGGCGCGGAATCCTCCGTGTTTTCAGGCGGTTCTGGCGTGTCGGTCACGGACTCGGCCCCGGCGTTCGGACGTTTCTATATCTTGTTGGAGGACAGTATAGGGACGCGGGATATGGTGTGCAATGGCCGCGCGCGCCCGCGATTGGCAGCCGGGCGCATCGAGTGACAACATACTGTTTTCGTTGATTTTTAAAGAATCGGTGGCAGGCTGGTGCGAGGAAGGGGCAACGCAAGAGGTGCCGCATGGGCAGGACCGAGACCGAGCTGATGCTGAAGGGCTACGGGCTGACGACCGCCGAGGTCGTCTACCGGATGCCGGATTACCGCAACGTTCTCAATACCTTCGTCTGGCAGGATTACGATCTCGCACCGGATTACCCGAAACTCTTCGGGTTCATCGAGTTCTGGCAGGAGAAGATCGAGGGGCCGCTGCACTCGGTGCGCTTCGTGCACCGCAAGCTGATCGGCGCGGGCGAGTGGCGCAACGTGACGGGGACCTTCACCTATCAGTGAGGGGGGGGCGTTTTCGCCGGCGAAAACGCCCCCCCCTCACTGATA
>NZ_JBQLZP010000521.1:0-1085 GCF_052168335.1 Roseicyclus sp.
TTCAGCCGTGTGCTCTTCCGATCTTGGGGCACGGCCCCCCCCCCGTCCCGGATGTCGAGCATCACGGCAACCGCCTCGCCACCGACACGGGCGCGGCCTGGGGGGGGGGGGCCGTCACCGCCGTCGCGATCGAGGGCCGCGAGGCCTGGGTGCTGACGCAGGCCGGGCGGCGCCCCGTGGCGAGGCTCCGCTGATCCCGCCCCGCGACCTCGCGCTCGTGCTCCTCGTGGTGCTCGCCTGGGGGTCCAACTTCACGGCGATGAAATTCGGCCTCGAGGAGGTTCCCCCGCTCCTCTTCGTGGGGCTGCGCTTCGCCATCCTCGTGCCGCTGATCGCCCTGTTCCCGAGGCCCACCGGCTGGCCCGCGATCCTCGCCGTGGGCCTCCTCATCAACACCGGCCAGTTCGCCTTCCTGTTCAGCGCGATGGAGGTCGACGTGAGCGCGGGCCTCGCCTCGCTCATCATCCAGAGCCAGGCGCCGATGACCATCGCCCTCGCCGCCCTGGTCTTCGGCGAGCGCGTGCGCCCCATGCAGGCGGCCGGCATCGCGCTGGCCTGCGCGGGCCTCGCGCTCTTCGGCATCGCCGGGGGCGGGAACGTGACGACGCTCGGCCTCCTCCTCGTGCTCACCGGCGCGCTCTCCTGGGCCTTCGGGAACCTCGTCCTCAGGCGCCTGCCCGGCGTGAACATGACCGCCCTCTTCATCTGGGGCAGCCTCGTGCCGCCCCTGCCGATGCTGGCCCTCTCCTTTGCGCTCGAGGGCCCCGCGCCCTTCGCCACCATCGCCGCGGTCTCGCCCGGCGCCTGGCTCGCCATCGTCTACGTCGCCCTCGCCTCCACCGTTCTCGGCTACTCGCTCTGGGGCACGCTCCTGTCGCGCCACCCGGCGGCGGCGATCACGCCCTTCGCCCTCCTCATTCCCGTGGTGGGGATCAGCACCGCCGCGCTCGTCCTGGGCGAGACCGTGACCCGCGGCGAGGCGGTCGCGGCCCTCGTCGTCCTCGCGGGCCTCGCGCTCGCCATCCTCGGCCAGAGGCGCGGGCGGACCTGAAGGCGTCGCCCCCGGCCGGTGCGCTCGGCGCGGC
>NZ_JBQLZP010000522.1:0-3870 GCF_052168335.1 Roseicyclus sp.
CTCGCGGTTCACGCCGACGAAGACCGCGTCCGGGGCTTCGGGAAGCGCCGCGACCGACGCGAAGGCCGGCAACCCCGCGATCTCGCGCTTCGCGGGATGGATCGGCCAGACCGGGCCCGCGAAGCCGATCTTCCGGCATTCCGCGATCACGTTCGCGCACCATGTCCCCCCACCGATCACGGCGATGGAGCGCGGGCGCAGGAGGCGCGACAGCGGCTGCATCTCAGGCGCCGAGCGGGCGGAAGATCTCGCGCCCGATGATGTGGCGCTGGATCTCGGAGGTGCCGTCCCAGATCCGCTCGACGCGCGCATCGCGCCAGAAGCGCTCGATCGGCAGATCGTCCATCAGGCCCATGCCGCCGTGGATCTGCAGCGTCGCGTCGGTCACGCGGGCCAGCATCTCGGTCGCGTAGAGCTTGGCGCTCGCGATCTCGCGGTTGGCGGGCAGGCCCCGATCCAGCCGCCACGCGGCCGCCAGCGTCAGCCAGTCTGCCGCGTCGATCTCGGTGATCATGTCGGCGACCTGGAAGCTGACGCCCTGGAACTTCGCGATGGCTTGCCCGAACTGCCGCCGCTCGGCCGCCCACTGGACCGCATGATCGAAGCACCGCCGCGCCCGCCCGACGGAGAAGGCCGCGACCGTGAGGCGGGTGGCATAGAGCCAGGTGTTCATCACGTCGAAGCCGCCGTCGACGCGGCCCAGGACCTGCGCATCGGGCAGGCGGCAGTCGTCGAACTCGAGGATGCAGTTCTTGTAGCCCCGGTGGCTGACCGACCTGTAGCCGTCCCGCACGGTGAAGCCCGGATGGCCGCGATCTACGAGAAAGCAGGTGATCCGCTTCTTCGGCCCGTGGGGCGTGTCCTCCACGCCCGTCGCGACGAAGACGATGAAGAAATCCGCGTGGTCCGCGCCCGAGATGAAGTGCTTCGTGCCGTTCACCACCCAGTCGCCGCCGTCGCGCACGGCGCTGCACTTCATGCCGCGCACGTCCGAGCCCGCGTCGGGCTCCGTCATGGCCAGCGCATCCATCCGCTCGCCGCGCACGGCGGGCAGCAGGTAGCGTTCCCGCTGCGCGCCCTCGCAGGCCATCAGGATGTTCTGCGGCCGCCCGAAGAAATGGGTGAGCGCCATGGAGCCGCGCCCGAGTTCGCGCTCGACCAGCGTGAACTCGAGGTGGTCGAGGCCGCCGCCGCCGACCTCCTGAGGGAAGTTGCAGGCCCAGAAGCCCATCTCGACGACCTTGCGGCGGAGCTCGGCGGCGAGGTCGGGGGGCACCTCGCCGGTGCGCTCGACCTCCGCCTCGTGGGGATAGATCTCGGTCTCCACGAAGTCGCGGACGGTCGAGACGATCATCTCCTGCTCGGGGCTCAGAGCGAAATCCACGGCGCGCCCTCCCTTCACCTGCCCTCTTGCTAGGAGGGCTCCGGCGGGATCATCATGCGGAGTTCGCGCAGAACCCTGCAGGATTCGAAATTTCCGCTCGTGCCCTACCGCGTCGCCGTCCTCCTCTTCCCGTCCTTCTCGAACCTCTGCCTCGCCAATGCGGTCGAGCCGCTGCGCGCGGCCAACACGCTGTCGCGGCGCGACCTCTACCGCTGGCAGTTCGCCGGGCTCGACGCGGGACAGGTCCTGTCCTCGAGCGGCCTGCCGGTGACGCCCGAGCTGCGCCTCGCCGAGATGCCGGCGGCGGACCTCCTCCTCGTCATGCCGAGCTACGGGCACCGCGAGCTTGCGCGGCCCGGCACGCTCCGCGCGCTCAGGGCCGCGGCGTCGCGTGCGGGCGCGGTGGCCGGGCTCGACACCGGCAGCCTCCTTCTCGCGGCGGCGGGGCTCATGGACGGCTACCGCGCCACCTCGCACTGGGACGTGCTTTCCGAGTTCGAGGAGACGTTCCCCGAGGTCGAGGTGGTGCGCGACCGCTTCGTCATCGACCGCGACCGGCTGAGCTGCGGCGGGGCCACGACCACGCTCGAGCTGATGCTCGAGCTCATCGCACGGCAGCACGGCGCGATGCTGAGTCTCGACGTGGCCGCGCTCTTCATGCATGGGGAGCGGCCCGGCGCGCTGCCGCGGCTGCCGGGCCTCGCGGGGGACCGGACGCTGCGCGCGGCGGCGGCGCTGATGCGGCGGCATCTTGAGACGCCGCTCGCCGTGCCCGAGATCGCGCGCCGCCTCGGCATCGGCCAGCGCAGCCTCGAGACGCGGTGCCGGGCCGCGGCCGGCCGCACGCCGCAGAGCCTCTACGCCGCGATCCGCATGGCCGAGGCCTTCCGGCTGGCCGAGGAGACATCGCTCAGCGTCGCCGAGATCGCGGGGCGCGTGGGCTATGCGGACGCCTCGGCCATGACGCGGGCCTTCCGGCGCGAGTTCGGCGCCGCCCCGCAGGAGGTCCGGCGGCGCGCGCGGCGGTCCTGACACCCGGCCCTTGCACCTTCCGGCGCGAGGGTGTCCTCTGGCGCCGGACGGCGAGGGAGGCCCGAGCATGACACCCCGTTTCGCGGCGCGCATGGCGCGCGTCGAGCCCAACGCCATCGGCGAGCTTCTGGCCCTCGGCGCCGATCCCGCGATCATCTCCTTCGGCGGCGGCTACCCCGACCCGACGCTGTTCCCGGCGGAGGAGCTCGAGGCCGTGTTCTCCGAGATCATCCGCGCCCCCGGCGGCCTCGCCATGCAGTACGCGCCCTCCGACGGGCTGCCGCGGCTGCGCGAGCAGGTCGCGTCGCTGATGACGGCGGACGGCACGCCCTGCGGGGCGGAGGACGTGCTGATCCTGCAAGGCAGCCAGCAGGGCCTCGACTTCGCGGCCAAGATGATGGTGAACCCCGGCGACGTGATCGTGACCGAGGACCCGACCTTCCTCGGCGCGCGGATCGCCTTCGACCCGAGCGAGCCCGCCTATGCCGCGATCCCGATGGACGCCGAGGGGATGCGGATGGACATCCTCGAGGAGGTGCTGCGCGAGACGCCGCACGCGCGGATGGTCTACACGATCCCCGAGTTCCAGAACCCGACCGGCGTGACCCTGTCGGTGGAACGCCGCCGCAGGCTGATCGAGCTCGCCAACGCCCATGACCTGATCGTGCTGGAGGATACCCCCTACCGGCAGATCCGCTTCGAGGGGTCGCACCTGCCCACGCTGAAGTCGATGGACACCGAAGGCCGGGTGATCCACCTCGGCTCCTTCTCCAAGGTTCTGGTGCCGGGGCTGCGTGTCGGCTGGGCGGTCGCGTCGCGTCCGCTCCTGGACAAGCTGAAGCTCCTGAAGGTCGCGGCCGACACGCAGACCTCGACCCTCAACATGGCGGCGGCGAGCCTCTTTCTCGACCGCTACGACCTGTCGGAGCATGTCGCGAAGCTGCGCGCCGCCTACCGGCGCAAGAAGGACGTCATGCTCGACGCGATGCGCCGGCATTTCCCGCAGGAGGTCTCGGCCACCGACCCCGATGGCGGGCTCTTCACCTGGGCGACGTTCCCCGACGGCTTCGACGCGACGGCCTTCATGCGCGACGTGGCCCTGCCGGAGGCGCGGGTCGCCTACGTGCCCGGCGGCAGCTTCTTCCCGGTGACGGAGCGGCCGAACTTCGCCCGCTTCAACTATTCCGCCCAGTCCGAGGCGCGCATCGAGGAGGGCATCGCCGCCCTCGGCGCCGCGCTGAAGGCCCATGCCTGAGGCAAACCGATGACCGTCACGCTGCACCCCGCCCCCGAACCGCTCCCCGAGGCCGCGCTGGCCCCCTGGCGAGGCGTGCCGGTGGCGCTCGTCATCGACTGCGCGCCGGGCGCTCGGCAGATCGATCCGGCGATCCGGCCGCTCCGGCCCGCGGGCCTCCAGCCGCGGCTCTTCGGGCGGGCGGTCACCGTGCGCGTCA
>NZ_JBQLZP010000523.1:0-2735 GCF_052168335.1 Roseicyclus sp.
CCGAGCCGGAGATCGCAGCCGGCGCGCGGGCGGCCCAGTCGATGGCGGCATCGAGATCGGCGACTTCGATCACGGTGTAGCCGCCGAGTTGCTCCTTCACGTCGGCGAAGGGACCGTCCTCGATCAGCCGCGCGCCGTCGCGGACGCGGACCGTCGTGGCCATGGCGGGCGGCAGGAGGCCATCGCCCTTCAGCACGATGCCCGCCGCGTTCATGGCGCCGATATAGGCGCCCCATGCGCCCCAGTAATCGCCCGTCCGGGCGGGGTCGTCGCGCCTCTCGAACTCGTCCAGCGGCTCGCGGAAGATGATCATGTACTGCATCGCTTTCACTCCTTTCCGTCCGCTCAGCGGCCCATGGCGGGCGCCGGGACATGCACGAGCGCCAGCGTCTCGGCCACTGGCAGGCTCCCGGTCAGGAGGATGAGATACCGCGAAAGCGCCGCGCCGTCTGCCTCGGTGAAGGCGAAAGGCACGGCAATTCCGGACGTTTCGGGAGGGAAGAGGGTAAAGGGCTCGGCCAGCGCCGGAAGCGCGAAGGCCCCGAGGCCGAGCGCGAGGAGGGTCGTGCGGATCATGGAATGGCTCCTGTCGGTTCACGACGGCACCGCGCCGTCACGGGGATGAGCCGCGGCGCGCGCGCGTTTCGACAGATGGCGGAACTTTTTTACCGCTGGAGGGCCGGGGTGCCGTGGATGTAGCTGCCGTCCTCGGCCGCGTCGACGAGGAAATGCGCCACGTCCGCCCGGCTGATGACGCCCTGCCGCCAGGTCTCGGGGCTTGCGAGCACCTGGTACTTGCCGGTCATCCGGTTGTCCGTCAGCAGGCCCGGCCGCGCAATCGTCCAGTCGAGCGAGGAGCCGCGGATCAGCTCCTCCTGGAGGTCCTTGTCGGCGTAGGCGCGGCCGAGCAGGGCCTTCATGCTGATCCGCTCGAAGGTCGAGAGCTTCGTCACGCTGTCACCCGCGCCGAAGCCCGTGACGGTCAGCAGGCGCTTCACGCCCGCGTCCTCCATCGCCGGGATCAGCGCCTGAGTGACCCCGGAGAACAACGTCGTCGGCTTCAGCACCCTTATGTCGCGGGGCAGGCCGAGGGTCAGGATCACCGCGTCGACACCGGCGACGGCGCGGGCCAGAAGCTCGGGGTCGGTGGCGTCGCCCGGCATCTTCTCGAGCGCGTCACTGTCGATGTCGATGCTCTCGGCGCTGCGGGCGACGGCGCGCACGGCGTGACCGCGCGACAGCGCGTAGTCGACGACCTTGCGGCCGATCCCGCGGCTCGCTCCGATGACGGCGAGTTTCATGGCGCGTCCTCCTGTGGCCTGCGGGAAAACCTAGCGCGCGGGCGCGTCGCGTCAGCCCTCGGGCAGGTGCCCGGTCTTGACCCAGAGAAGGCAGCCGCCCGCGCTCGACGCCGCGTGGCGGAAGCCGTCGGGGTTCCGGATCCATGTGCCTTCCGGGTAGTCTCCGTGCTCGTCCGCGAAGGACCCCTCGAGGACATAGACCTCCTGCCCGCCGGGATGCGCGTGTGCCGGGAGCCGCGTGCCGGGAGCCCAGCGCTGGAGCGTCACCTCCTCGCCCGGCACGGCGTGGAGCGGCAGGATCGCGAGCCCCGCATGCGCGCCCGGAACGAAGGTCGCGGTCGTCGTGTCGACCACCTTCTGCTCGGTATCGGCGGGGTCGAACTGGTGCAGCTTGACGAGGATGGTCGCGCCCTCGGGCCCGATATGGGGCCGGTGCGCCGTGCCGATGGGGTTCCGGACATAGGTTCCGGCCGGGTAGTCCCCCGCCTCGTCCGAGAAGACGCCCTCGAGCACCAGGTATTCCTCGCCGCCGCCATGGGTATGCGCGTCAAAGGCGCTGTCGGGGGCGAAGCGCACGATGGTCGTGGCGCGCGCCACCTCGTCCCCGATCCGGTCGAGCATCATCCGCTCGACCCCCGAGGCGGGCGAGGCGCGCCATTCGCGGTCCTCCGGGCGGACGACCACGCGGCGCGAGAAATCGGCGTTGAGCATCATCGGCGGACCCTCCCTTTCCGCCTCCGACTTGGGGCCGGGGGCGGCGAATGCAAGGGGCGAACCGTGAGCCGGCTCAGGCCCCCATCTCGGCGCGGATCTGCTGGCGGAGGACGTCGATCGGCACCGTCTTGCCGTCGCGGCGGAAGTGCCAGTAGGTCCAGCCGTTGCACGAGGGCGCGCCTTCCAGCTCGGCGCCGACCTTGTGGATCGAGCCCTTCACGCGGTCGGCGATCAGCGTGCCGTCGGCGCGCACCTTGGCCATCTGGCCGCGCGCGTTGACCAGCATCTCGCCGGGCCGCAGCAGACCGCGCTCGACGAGCTGGCCGAAGGGCACGCGCGGCTCCGCGCGCCTGGAGCCCGTGACCTCGAGGGCGGAGCTGTCGAACGGGCGGACGCGGTCGAGCCGACGCGCCGCGATCTCGCGATAGGCGGCCTCGCGCTCGATCCCGATGAAGTCGCGGCCGAGCATCCGGGCCACCGCCCCGGTCGTTCCGGTGCCGAAGAACGGGTCGAGCACCACGTCGCCGGGCCGCGACGTCGCCACCAGCACGCGGTGCAGCAGCGCCTCGGGCTTCTGCGTCGGGTGCGCCTTGTCGCCGTTGGCGTCCTTCAGCCGCTCGCCGCCGTTGCAGATCGGCAGGACCCAGTCCGAGCGCATCTGCACACCCTCGTTCAGCGCCTTCAGCGCCTCGTAGTTGAAGGTGTACTTCGCGCCCTCGG
>NZ_JBQLZP010000524.1:0-2183 GCF_052168335.1 Roseicyclus sp.
ACGTGCTGTCCTACCTCGGGAACGACGCGATCACCTCGCCCGAGGGCGCGCCCTTCACCGCCACGCGCTCGTCGATCCGCGATGCCGGTCGCCGCTGCGCCGCGATCCTGATCGACCTGATCCGCGATCCGGGGCAGGCTCCCGTGCAGGAACTCTGGGAGGTGGAGCTGACCCTCGGCCGCTCCACCGGCCCCGCCCCCGCCCACTGAAAGGACCAAGGCATGCAGGCCCGCCGCGCCGATTTCCCCGACGACTTCCTGTTCGGGGTCGCCACCTCCGCCTACCAGATCGAGGGCCACGCCTTCGGCGGTGCGGGCAAGACCCACTGGGACAGCTTCGCCGCCACCCCCGGCAACGTCGTGCGGGCCGAGAACGGCGACCGCGCCTGCGACCACTACCACCGCTGGGAGGAGGACCTCGACCTCGTCGCGGGGCTCGGCGCCGAGGTCTACCGCTTCTCGACCTCCTGGGCGCGGGTGCTGCCCGAGGGAACGGGCAAGGCCAACCAGCAGGGCCTCGACTTCTACGACCGGCTGGTGGACGGGATGCTCGCGCGCGGCATCCGCCCCGCCGCGACGCTCTACCACTGGGAACTGCCGCAGGCTCTGGCCGACAAGGGCGGCTGGCGCAACGCCGACATGCCGAACTGGTTCGCGGACTTCACCCAGACCGTGATGAGCCGCATCGGCGACCGCGTCTGGTCCGCCGCGCCGATCAACGAGCCCTGGTGCGTCGGCTGGCTCAGCCATTTCGACGGCCATCATGCACCGGGCCTGCGCGACATCCGCGCCACGGCGCGCGCCATGCACCACGTGCTGAAGTCGCACGGCGCGGCGATCGAGGTGATGCGCGCGCTCGGCATGAAGAACCTCGGCGCCGTCTGCAACTTCGAATGGGCCGAGCCCGCCAGCGACGCGCCCGCCGACGTCGCCGCCGCCACGCGCTACGACGCGATCTACAACCGCTTCTTCCTCGGCGGCCTCTTCAGGGGCGAATACCCGGCCGAGGTGCTCGAGGGGCTGGGGCCGCATCTGCCGCAGGGCTGGCAGGACGACTTCGCCCTCATCTCCGCGCCGCTCGACTGGATCGGCGTCAACTACTACACCCGCAAGCTGATCCGCGCGGCGGAGGGCCCCTGGCCCGCCTATGCCGAGGCGCCGACGCGCCTGCCGCTGACGCAGATGGGCTGGGAGATCTATCCCGACGGCCTGCGCGACTTCCTCCTGCGGACGGCGCGGGAGTATTCCGGCGACCTGCCGATCTACGTGACCGAGAACGGCATGGCGAATCCCGACACGACGGACGCGCCCGACACCGCGCGGATCGACTATCTCGACGCCCATCTCGCCGCCGTCCGGCAGGCCATCGGGGGCGGCGCGCCCGTCCGGGGCTACTTCGTCTGGTCGCTCATGGACAATTACGAGTGGTCCCTCGGCTACGAGAAGCGCTTCGGCCTCGTCCATGTCGATTTCGAAACCTTGGCAAGGACCCCGAAAGCGTCCTATGAGGCGCTCGCCCGATGGTGGCGCAGGAACACCGCCTGACGCGCCTGAAGCGAGCCCGACCCGTCCGAGACGAGACACCCGCAATGAGCCCAAGCGACCAAGGCCTTTCGCTCGTCGCCGACATCGGCGGCACGAATACCCGCGTGGCACTGGCGCGCGGCCCGCTGGTCGACGCGGCGAGCGTCCGGCGCTATCGCAACGCGGAACACCCGGGAATCGCGGCGGTCATCTCGGCCTATCTCGCGGATCGCGGCATCGACGACAGCGGGATCACCGGCGTCTGCGTCGCCGCGGCGGGGCCGGTGCGGGACGGCGTGGCGCAGCTCACCAACCTCGACTGGCGGATCGACCGCGAGGTGCTGGCCGAGGCGCTGACGGCGGAGAAATCCGCGGTCCTGAACGACCTCCAGGCGCAGGGCCACGCCATCGGCCACATCGCGCCCGGCAACCTCGTCGAGGTGCTGCCGCAGCCGCCGCAGCCGCCGCAGGCCGCCAAGCTCGTCGTGGGCCTCGGCACCGGGTTCAACGCCTGCCCCGTCTTCGACACCGACGCCGGACGCTTCGTGCCGCCCTCCGAGGCCGGGCACGTCTCGCTGCCGGCGACGGTGCCGGGCCTTCTCGAGGTGCTGCCGCGCATCGCCGACAGCCACGGTTTTCCCTCCGTCGAGGAGGTGCTCT
>NZ_JBQLZP010000525.1:0-3820 GCF_052168335.1 Roseicyclus sp.
CGAACTGGCGCAAGCACACGCTGGCCGTCGTGGACGGGGCTGAGGTGACGCTCGACTACCGGCCGGTCCATCTCAACCCGCTGATGGGCCACAACGAGGGCGGCATCGACCTCGAGCGCATCAAGCCCAAGGCGCGGGTCTACTGATGCGCGCCGCCCGCCTCCTCATGGCCGGCCTCGCGCTCGCGCTCGTCGCGGGCTGCGCGGCGCAGCCCATGACGCGCGAGCGGGCGGCCCGCCTCTGCGAGGACGAGGCGCGCGAGGCGGACGGCATCTCGGGCAACGTCGGCTTCGGCGTCGGCAGCGGCGGGCCCGTGGGCGGCGGCAGCCTCAGGATCAGCTCCGCCATCCTGAACCGGCAATCCGAGGCCGACGCGCTTCAGGCCTGCATCGACCGGCGCATGGGCGGCGACAACCGGCCCCGCCGCCAGCCGGGCTTCAGCATCGCGATCGAGGGCGACTTCCGGTGAGCGACCCCGCGCGAGGAACACTTCAGGGATGAGCGAGGCCCCAGCGCCTTCCCCCGACAAGGAGACGGACGACCATGGTTGAACTGACCCTCCCCAAGAACTCCCGCATCCGCACGGGCAAGACCTGGCCCAAGCCGGAGGGCGCGAAGAACCTGCGCAAGTTCCAGATCTACCGCTGGAACCCCGACGACGGCGAGAACCCGCGCGTCGACACCTACTGGGTCGACATGGACACCTGCGGGCCGATGGTTCTGGACGCGCTCATCAAGATCAAGAACGAGATCGACCCGACGCTGACCTTCCGCCGCTCCTGCCGCGAGGGGATCTGCGGGTCCTGCGCCATGAACATCGACGGGATCAACACGCTCGCCTGCATCTACGGCATGGACGAGATCAAGGGCGACGTGAAGATCTACCCGCTGCCGCACATGCCGGTCATCAAGGACCTGATCCCGGACCTCACGCATTTCTACGCGCAGCACGCATCGATCATGCCCTGGCTCGAGACCAAGACCCAGCGCCCCGAGAAGGAATGGCGCCAGTCGATCGAGGACCGCAAGAAGCTCGACGGTCTCTACGAATGCGTGATGTGCGCCTCCTGCTCGACCTCGTGCCCGAGCTACTGGTGGAACGGCGACCGCTACCTCGGCCCCGCCGCGCTGCTGCACGCCTACCGCTGGATCATCGACAGCCGGGACGAGGCGACGGGCGAGCGGCTGGACGACCTCGAGGACCCCTTCAAGCTCTACCGCTGCCACACGATCATGAACTGCGCCAAGACCTGCCCCAAGGGCCTGAACCCGGCGAAAGCGATCGCCGAGATCAAGAAGATGATGGTCGAGCGCCAGCTCTGATCGGGCGATAGGGCAAACACGCGACTCATGATAGGCTTCCCCTGCGAACAGGGAGGCTGCTCATGTCGGGCAAGACCCGTCTCTTGGTGGGCACCACGAAGGGTGCCTTCATTCTCACCGCCGATGCCGGGCGCCGAGCCTGGGAGGTCTCTGGCCCGCATTGCGGCGGCTGGCCGATCAACCACATGGCGGGCGATCCACGGACCGGGGCGATCTGGGCGGGCGGCGGCGGCGACTGGTTCGGCGCGGGCGTCTGGCGCTCGACCGACGGCGGGGCGACCTGGGCGCTCGCCAAGCTCTCCTCCGGGCAGATGGACCAATGGGCCGCGAACGATCCCGACTTCGCCGCGATGATCGGGTGGCAGGACACGCCCGCCCCCTTCGGCGACACGCTGCATTCGGTCTGGTCGCTCCACCATGCGCACGGACGGCTCTTCGCCGGGACCAAGCCCGCGCAGTTCCTCGTGTCGGACGACGGCGGCGTCACCTGGGAGCGGAACGCGGGCCTCGCCGACTACGAGGACCGGGAGGCCTGGAGCCCCGGCGCCGCGGGCCTCACGCTCCACACCATCGTCACCGATCCCGACGAGCCCGCCAAGATCTGGCTGGCCATCTCGGCCGCCGGCGTCTTCGCGACCGAGGACGGCGGACGGACATGGGAGCGGCGCAACCGCCTGTCGAACGCCGAGGCCTGCGGGCATCACGACCATCCCGCGGCCCCCCGCGACGGCGAGACGGGGCATTGCGTGCACAACATGGTGCGCGCGGGCGACCCGCGGCCGGGGTCGGACCTCCTCTACCAGCAGAACCATCACGGCGTCTTCCGCAGCCGCGACGGAGGGCGGACATGGGACGACGTGACGGCGGGCCTGCCCTCGACCTTCGGGTTTCCCATCGCCGTCCACCCGCACGACCCGGACACGATCTGGACCTTCCCGCTCAACGGCGACATGGAGGGGCGCTTTCCGCCCGGCGCCTCGGCCGCGGTCTGGATGTCGAGCGACGGCGGCGACACCTGGTCGGCGCAGCATTCCGGACTGCCTGCGCGGAACTGCTTCTTCACCGTCCTGCGGCAGGCGATGACGACCGACCGCCAGCCCGAGCCCGGCGTCTACTTCGGTACCAATACCGGCTCCATCTTCGCCTCCATCGACGGGGGCGAGACCTGGGACGAGATCGCCCGCCACCTGCCGACAATCCTCGGGGTCGAGGCGGTGGACCTGCACTGAGCGGTCAAACCGCCCCGAGGTCGTAGCCGTGCCGGGCGGCGAGCGCGCCGCAGCGTTCTGCCACCGCCTCCCGTTCGGCCGGGCCCAGCGCCTCGCGCCAGAGGTTCCGCTCGGGATGCGCGTCGTCCGGCGCGTAGAGCCCCCCCGGCGCCTCGATCCCCGCAAAGCCCAGAAGGCGCGCCATCTGCCCCGGCACGTCCACCACGAGATCCTCGTAGCGCAGGTGCATCAGGCGTCCGGGCGCGGCCTGCTCCGCCATCGCGGCGATCCGCACGGCCTCGCACCAGTAGTTGATCGCGCCGTGGAGGTCCGGCACCGCCACTTGCCGGCCGAGCAGCATGCTCGCCACAACGTTGAGCGGATTCCGCACGATGTGGCAGAGACGCGCCTCGGGGAACTCCGACAGGATCAGGGGCGCGCCGTAGATGTTCTGCGGGGTCTTGTCGGCCCAGCGGTAGGGCTGGCTCACGCGCCTCACCCGCGCGAAGGCGGCGATGTAGCCGCGCTGAAGCTCCGCCTTCGAGCGCGAGGTCTCGAGCAGGCGCGCGAACACCTCCTCCGGGACTCCATCGATGGCGCGGTGTCGGCGCAGAACGGCGTTCTCCCGGTGCGGCGGCATCGAGGCGGGCGTGCGGAACGGCTCGGCCCAGCGGAGGAAATGCGTCTCCTCGGGGCAGAGGAGGCCCGGCACGCGGCGCAGGAGGTCGCGCGTCAGCGTCGTGCCCGACCGCACGCAGCCCACGAGAAACAGCGGCCGGTCGTCCGGCGCGTGGGGATCGCCGCTCATGCGGCGGTCCTGCGGGAGGGCGCGTCCATCGGCGGCAGCGCCGCGAGGAGCCGGGCGGGAAGGACCGTCGCGGGGTCCGACGCCGCATCGAACGGCACGGGAACGCCGTTCGGGGCGGCCGCCACGGCCTCCCCCTGCCCGCCGATGTCGAAGGCGAGGACCGGGAGACGGGTCGCGAGCGCCTCGTGCGTGGCGAAGGAGAAGGTTTCGGGCCAGACCGAGGGCACCACCCAGGCGGCGATCCCGTGGCGCCGGGCAAGCTCGGCGATCTCCTCGCGCCGGTAGCCGCCATGGATGCGGACGGAGGCGGGCAGCGGGCAGGCCGCGTCGACATTGCCGATCACCACGAGGTGCCGCGGGTCGCCCGCGCGGCGCAGCGCCTCGGCGAGGCCCGCCACGACGGCGGCGCCCTTCTGGGCGTTGAGGTTGCCGAGGATGCCGATGGCCCCCGACCCCTCGGGCGGGCAGACCGGCGGGGGCA
>NZ_JBQLZP010000526.1:0-25109 GCF_052168335.1 Roseicyclus sp.
GCACCGTGGCGCTCGGCGCCTTGCCCCGCGCCACGGTGCGGCCGAGGACGAGGCCGGGCGTGCCCGGCAGCCCGAGGAGACGGGCGAGCGCGCGGTCCTCGGCCAGGCGGGCGGTCGTGGCGGGGCTTTGCCAGGCGGCGAGGTAGGCCTGGGCGTCGAGGCCGAGGTCGGACGCGAAGCGGGCCGCGGCCCCGGCGCTGTCGGGGGCCGGGCGCAGGAGGAGGCGGGCGCGCGCGGGCTCGGCCGCGCCGAGCGCTCCCGCCGCGACGATGGCGCGGGCGGCGGCTTCCGAGCGGGGGCCGAAGACCGGGAACTCGCGGGTCGTCAGGCGGAGGGGAATTTCCGCCGACAGGGCGGCGAGGCTGCCTTCGAGGATCCGGCAGCTGGGGCAGCGGATGTCCGTGAAGTAGGTCACGGGGAGCGCGCCGTCCGGCACCCAGGTCAGGCCGAGCGTGGCGCAGAGCGTGGTGCGGAGGCGTTCCGTGAGGGCGATCTCCGCCTCCGGCGGCGCGTCGAGCCCGGCGAGGACCGCTCCGGTCGCGGTGCCGCCGGCGGTGCCCGCGGGGACGAGGCGGCGGAGGGGCGGCAAGCCCGGCATCCCCTCGAAGGCGAGATCCGGTGCGCGCGCCCAGGGCCGCGCCGTCACGAGGGCCAGGATGCCCAGGATCGCGCCGATGCGCAGGAGGTCGCGGCGCGTGGTGGACATCGCCTCAGGCCTTCTTCGTCGCGCCCTTCCGGACGTGCTTGGCGAGGCGCGAGGGGATCGACTTCCGGCGGTCCTTGTAGGGGTTCTTCTCGGCCTGGGAGCGCAGCCAGAGGCGGATCGGCGTGCCCGGCATGTCGAAATCCGCCCGGAGCCCGTTCACCAGGTAGCGCGTGTAGCTCTCGGGCAGCTTGTCGGGGTGGGAGCACATGACCACGAAACCCGGGGGCCGGGTCTTGGCCTGGGTGGCGTAGCGCAGGCGGATGCGGCGTCCGCCGGGCGCGGGCGGGGGATGCGCCTCGGTCATGGCGGCGAGCCACCGGTTGAGCTGGGCGGTCGTCACCCGGCGGTTCCAGACCTCGTGCGCCTTCAGGATCGCGGCATGGAGCCGGTCGAGCCCCTTGCCGGTCCTGGCCGAGACGGTGACGAGCGGCGCGCCGCGGAGCTGCGGCAGGAGCGTCTCGAACCCGTCACGGAGCGCGCGCAGCTTCTCCTGCTTCTCGTCCTCGAGATCCCACTTGTTGACGGCGACGACGACCGCCCTGCCCTCGCGCTCGGCGAGGTCGGCGATGCGCAGGTCCTGGGTCTCGAAGGGGATCGCGGCGTCGAGGAGGACGACGACCACCTCGGCGAAGCGCACGGCGCGGAGGCCGTCGGTGAGCGACATCTTCTCGAGCTTGTCGTCGATGCGCGACTTCCGCCGCATACCGGCGGTGTCGAAGATGCGCATGGGCGTGCCGTCCCAGTCGACGCGCACGGCGATGGCGTCCCGCGTGATGCCGGCCTCGGGGCCGGTCAGCAGCCGCTCCTCGCCGAGGATGCGGTTGATGAGGGTGGACTTGCCCGCGTTCGGGCGGCCGATCACGGCGATGCGCAGGGGGCGGTCTGCCGTGATGGCGCGGGGGGCGTCGTCCTCGCCCTCCTCCCCGGTCACGTCCACGTCGGTCTCGGGGAGGTCGGCCGCCTCCTCCGCCGCTTCGACCATGGGCGCGAGGCGGGCGGCGAGCTCGGCCATGCCCTCGCCATGCTCGGCCGAAAGCGCCAGCGGCTCGCCCAGGCCCAGTTCCCAGGCCTCGATCAGGCCCGCGTCGGCGGCGCGCCCCTCGGCCTTGTTGGCGGCGAGGATCACCGGGCGGCCCGAGCGGCGCAGGATCTCGGCGAAGACGCGGTCGTTGGCGGTGAGACCCGCGCGCGCGTCGACGAGAAAGAGGCTCGCGTCGGCGGTGGCGACCGCGCGCTCGGTCAGGCGGCGCATCCGGCCCTGGAGGCTGTCGTCGGTGGCGTCCTCGAGGCCCGCGGTGTCCATCACCGTGAAGCGCAGCTCGCCCAGCCGCGCCTCGCCCTCGCGCAGGTCGCGCGTCACGCCCGGCTGGTCGTCGACGAGCGCGAGCTTCCGGCCCACGAGCCGGTTGAAGAGGGTGGACTTGCCCACGTTGGGGCGTCCGACGATGGCAAGCGTGAAGCTCATGGGCGCGGTCCGTCTGCGAGAAGCTGCAGCCCATATCGCACGGGCGCGAAGATGGAAACACCCCTCAGAGGCGGCGGAGCGCGGTCTCGATGGCGCCGGCGAAGGCGCTGCGGTCCGCCCTGGAGAAGGGGCGCGGGCCGCCGAGCCCCTGCCCCTCCAGCCCGCCGCGCAGGTCCGCCAGGAGGTCGCGGGTGGCGAGCCTGCCGCCGATGTTGCGCGCGTCGAGCGTCTCGCCCCGGGGCGTCAGGACGGCGGCGCCCTTCTCGATGGCGCGGGCGGCGAGCGGCAGATCGGCGGTGACGACCAGCGTGCCGGGACCGGCGGCCTCGGCGATCAGGTCGTCGGCGGCGTCGAAGCCCTCGCCCGCCACGGTCATCGAGATCAGCGGATGCTCGGGGTGGCGCAGCCAGGTGGCGGCGAAGAGGCGGACGGGCATCTTGTGGCGATAGGCGGCGGCGTAGACCTGGTCCTTCACCGGGCAGGCGTCAGCGTCGACGAGGATCACGCGAAATGCCCGTCCGGGAAGGGCACGGAGATCGTCGCGCCGCTGCGTTCGGTCAGGGTCAGCGTCTCGTCCGACTGCGTGACGGCGACGACCTCGGACCAGCCCGGCGGGCGCGGCAGGCTGACCATCGCGTGCGGAATGACGTGGCGGGGGCCGAGGCCGATCGTCGTCGGCACGCCGAAAGCCTTGATCCGGTTGTCGGCGATGGCGCCCCGGAGGCCGATGCCGCCCGCCGCGCAGCCGTCCTCGATCCCGAGGACGCCGGTGTGCCGCCCGTTCCACGGGCTGAAGTCTCGCCCGCCGTTGGAGACCCAGAGCATCGTCACGGGCAGGAGGCGCGCGTCCTTCAGGACCACGAGCATGTCGTCCTCGGCATTGCGCATCAGCACCGTCCAGCCGAGGGTCGCGCCCCGCGCCTCGACGAGGATGGCGAAGTCCTCGACCCGGTGGCCGGCGGGGTATTCGTGGAGATCCCACTGCCCGCCATCCTCGCGGTCGAGATGAAGATCGCCCCGCAACTGGTTGAGCGCCCACAGATTGTGGCCGGCGTATTGCGGTTGCGGATCGGTCAGCGCCGCGCGCTTGGGCGAGAAGGAGAGCCGCCCGCCCTCGGCCATGCGGGACATCGGGTGGTGCGCCAGCGTGACCTCGCCCGCGCCGCCCTCGATCACGTGGGTCTGGAGGAGCACGGGGCCGACGATCTGCACGCGCTTGGTCACGGTCGCGCCGCGGGGCCGCGCCAGAAGGCGGAACTCGGCATGGGCCACGTCCTCGCGCGTCACCTCCCAGCGGGTGTTGGCGGGAAGGCCGTGGATCGGGTCGTCCTCCACGTCGTCGCGGCCGAAGGGCATGCAGAGGAAGTCGCCCGCGAGGCGCCGGTTCACGAGGGGAAGGCTCGCGTCCTCCTGCACCTCCGCCTCCCCGCGCCAGGGCGCGGCGTGCAGCGGATGGCGCCCGCCGACGCGCCAGAGGGGGATGTTGCCGACCTCGGGGTCGATCCCGAGGACCGTGTCGCCGTGCGCGAGCCGGATCATGGCCGCGCCGCCCGCGCCAGCGCCGACTGGAGGAGGAGCGCGTCCGAGGCGACGCCGAGGAAGGTCGCGCCCGCCGCGGCGCTCTGCTCGGCCCGCTGCGGGGCCAGCGCGAGGACGCCCGCCGCCTTGCCCGCCGCCCGGATGCGGCGCAGGCCCGAAAGCACCTCGTCCCAGAGCGCGTCGGCGTCGAGGTCGGACCTGAGGCCCATGTCCGCCGCCAGGTCGGCCGGGCCGATGAAGACGCCGTCCACCCCCTCGACCGCCGCGATGGCGTCGAGCGCGGCCATCGCCGCGCGGCTTTCGGCCTGCACGAGGATGCAGAGCTCGCGCGCCGCCGTCTCGGCATAGTCCGCGAAGGCGCCGTAGGCCCCTGCCCGCGCCACCGCCGCCCCCATGCCGCGGATGCCCTCGGGCGGATAGCGGCAGGCGCGCACGACCGCCGCCGCCTCCTCCGCGCTGTCGATCATGGGCACGAGCAGCGTCTGCGCGCCGAGGTCGAGCGCCTGCTTGATGATCCAGTCGTCGGCCGCGGGCACCCGGAGCACGCCCGCCGTCCCCGTCCCCTCCAGCGCGATGAGCTGACGGCGGAGGCCCGTCGGCTCCCAGGGCCCGTGCTCGCCATCCACGACGCACCAGTCGAAGCCCGCGCGCCCGGCGATCTCGGCGGTGATCTCGCCGCCCAGGTTCAGCCAGGCCCCGCGCGTGAGCCGTCCCGCGGCCAGCGCCGCCTTCAGTCCGTTCCGGGGTGCCGTCACGTCTCCCTCCCTCAGAGCGCGCCGCCCGTGACGCTCCGGTACCAGTCCCGAAGCGCGCGCCGCTCCGCGTCGTCGATCATGGAGAGGTTGTTGGGCGGCATGGCGTGGCTCACGCCCGCCTGAAGGTAGATCTCCCGCGCGTGGACCGCAATCCGCGCGTCGGTGTCGAGCATGACGCCGCCCGGCGCTACCGCGATGCCCGGCCAGAAGACCTCCTGCGCGTGGCACATGGAGCAGCGGGAATAGACGATATCGGCGACCTCCGTGAAATCGGGATGCGCCGCGAAGGCCGCCTGCGCGGGGCTCAGCGCCGCCTCCTCCACCGGGTCGTCGCGCATCAGCGGCAGGACCGAGAGCCACACGATCGCCGCGAAGATCGTCGCCGTCGCCCCCCAGGTCCACCAGCGGTAGCCGCCGCGCGCGTGCATCGTGTTGAAGAAGTGGCGGATCGTGACGCCCATGAGGAACACGAGCGAGGCGATGAGCCAGTTCCACTCCGACGCGAAGGCCAGCGGGTAATGGTTCGACAACATGAGGAAAATGACCGGCAGGGTCAGGTAGTTGTTGTGCGTCGAGCGGAGCTTGGCGATCTTGCCGTATTTCGGGTCCGGCGTGCGGCCCGCCTTGAGGTCGGCCACGACGATCTTCTGGTTCGGGATGATGATCATGGCGACATTGGCCGTCATGATCGTCGCCGTCAGCGCGCCCACGTGCAGAAGCGCCGCCCGCCCCGAGAAGACCTGCGTGTAACCCCATGAAATCGCGACGATGATCGCGAAGAGGATCAGCATCAGCAGCGTCGGGTTCTCGCCGAGCCTCGACTTGCAGAGGAGGTCGTAGGCGACCCAGCCGAGCGTCAGCGACAGGGCCGAGATCAGGATCGCCTGCCACGGCGCGAGCTCCATCACCGTCCAGTCGATGAGATAGAGCTCCGCCCCCACCCAGTAGAGCAGGATCAGGAGCGCGGCCCCCGAGATCCAGGTCCAGTAGCTCTCCCATTTGAACCAGGTCAGGTGCTCGGGCATCTGGCTCGGCGCGACCATGTATTTCTGGATGTGGTAGAAGCCGCCGCCATGGACCTGCCATTCCTCGCCGTCCGCCGGTCCGGGGATGTTGCGGTTCAGCCCGAGGTCGAGCGCGATGAAGTAGAAGCTCGAGCCGATCCAGGCGATGGCGGTGATGACGTGCAGCCAGCGCACCGCGAACTCGGCCCAGTGCAGGAGGATCGTTGCGTCCATGGAGGTTCCTCGTCGGGCGGGTCTGCGCCTCAGCCCGCTTCGTGTCGGGGCCATTTCGGACAAATCGCGGACGCTCCGCAACCCGTCGCGGCGCAGACCTCTTCCCACGGGACGCAAAGCCGCGTATTCGCTCGTCCATTGCTGCATTCTGGGGCAGAGCGCGCACCGCGTCCGGCCGGTTCCGGCCAACGCCGCCGCGCGCGCCCTCCAACCCGACGAGCCGGACGCGCCCATGACGAGCATCGAGAGCCTCAATCCCGACATTCCCCTCTTCGCCCGCACGGGCGTCAACCTCGCCTCGGCGGGGCTCGGCGCGCGGGCGATCTGGGCGACGGACCAGTTCTTCGCGCCGCTCGACCGGATGCTCCAGGACCACCCGGCGGAGTTCATCCCCGGCAAGTTCGACGATCACGGCAAGTGGATGGACGGATGGGAGACGCGGCGCCGCCGCGACGGCGGCCACGACTGGGCCATCGTCAAGCTCGCCGCTGCGGGCCGCATCATCGGCTTCGACGTCGACACCTCGCACTTCACCGGCAACTACGCGCCCGCCGTGCGGATCGAGGCCTGCTCGTTCCGCGGCGACCAGCCTCCCGAGGACCAGCCCTGGGTGCAGATCCTGCCGCACCGTCCGCTCGGCGCGTCCGCGCATCACTACTTCAAGTGCGACAGCTTCGAGAGCTGGACGCACCTGCGCGTGCACATCTATCCCGACGGCGGCGTGGCGCGGCTGCGCGTCTACGGCGTGCCGGAACTCGACCAGGCCAACACCAAGGGCGAGATCGACCTCGTCTCGGCGCTGAACGGCGGGCGCATCCTCGCCTTCTCGGACGCCCATTACGGCGAGTATTACCGCCTCCTCGCGCCGGGGCGCGGCATCAACATGGGCGACGGCTGGGAGACCCGCAGGCGCAGGGAGCCCGGCTACGACTGGATCGTGATCGCGCTCGGCGCGCGCGGCGAGATCGAGAAGGCGCTGATCGACACCGCGCACTTCAAGGGCAACTATCCCGACCGCGCCTCGATCCAGGCCGCCGACATGCGCAGCTTCGGCGACGGGCTGACCGATGCGCTGGTCACGGATTCGATGTTCTGGAAGACGCTGCTTCCCGAGCAGAAGCTGTCCGCCGACGCCGAACACGCGTTCCGCGACGAGCTGGTCAAGCTCGGGCCCGTGACGCATGTGCGCCTCAACATCTTCCCCGACGGCGGGGTATCGCGCCTGAGGCTCTTCGGGACGACGGCGCCGTGAGCGGATGACGCCGCCTTGCATTGGCTGCAAACTATTGCGCCTGCTTGTTGACTCGCGTGGCGCAACGCATCCTCTTTTCACCATCGCAAGGCGCGGCTAGTCTCCGACGCCATAACCGGACCGAATGGTCCCACACAGGGAGCTGAACATGAAAAAGATCCTGATGGCCTCCGCGGCCACCCTTGCCCTTGCGGGCGCATCCCAGGCGCAGGAGAGCATCTCCATCGGCGTCATCCTGGGCTTCACCGGTCCGCTCGAATCGCTGGCACCCGGCATGGCGCAGGGCGCCGAGATGGCGATCGCCGAAGTTTCCGAGTCCGGCCTCCTGCTCGGCGGCACGACCGTCAGCGCGGTCCGCGGCGACTCGACCTGCATCGACGCCGCCGCCGCGACTGCCGCCGCGGAGCGTCTCATCACCGCCGAGGGCGTGAGCGGCATCATGGGCGCCGACTGCTCCGGCGTGACCGGCGCGATCCTCGCCAACGTCGCCGTGCCGAACGGCATGGTCATGATCTCCCCCTCCGCCACCTCGCCCGCGCTCTCGACCGCCGAGGACAACGGATTGTTCTTCCGCACCGCGCCCTCCGATGCGCGGCAGGGCGTCGTGATGGCCGAGATCATCATGGAGAAGGGCATCGACACCGTCGCGGTGACCTACACCAACAACGACTACGGCCTCGGCCTCGCCAACAGCTTCGAGACCGCCTTCACCGAGATGGGCGGCACCGTGACGCTGGTGGCCGCGCACGAGGACGGCCGCGCCGACTACTCGGCCGAAGTGGGCGCGCTGGCGTCCGCCGGCGGCGACGCGCTCGTCGTGGCGGGCTACGTCGACCAGGGCGGTTCGGGCATGGTGCGCGCGGCGCTCGACACGGGCGCGTTCGACACCTTCGTCTTCCCCGACGGGATGGTGTCGCAGGCGCTCGTCGACAACTTCGGCGCCGAGATCGACGGCTCCTTCGGCCAGAACCCCGGCACCGACAGCGAAGGCGCGGCCATCTACCAGGGCATGGCCTCCGAGGCCGGCTTCGACGGCACCTCGCCCTTCTCGGCCGAGGCCTACGACGCCGCCGCGCTGATCCTGCTGGCGATGCAGGCGGCAGGCTCCACGGCGCCCGGCGACTACGCCGCGCATGTCATGGACGTGGCCAACGCCCCCGGCGAGCCGATCCTGCCGGGCGAACTCGGCCGTGCGCTCGAGCTCATCGCCGCCGGCCAGGACATCGACTATGTCGGCGCCTCGGCGGTCGAGTTGATCGGACCCGGCGAATCCGCAGGCAACTACCGCGAGATCATGATCGACGGTGGCGAACTCACCGTCGTCGGCTTCCGCTGAGACGCATCTGACCACACGGACAGGGGCAGCCCGGTGAAAAACCGGGCTGCTTCGCTTACGGGGGCCGCACGTCGCTTCGGGCCATCCGTCAGAGGGGGAACGACGTCGCCATGATCGAGGTCAGGGACATCCACAAGCATTTCGGCGGATTCCATGCCGTCGACGGCGCCAGCCTTCGGATCGAGACGGGCTCGATCACCGGCCTGGTGGGGCCGAACGGAGCGGGAAAGACCACGCTTTTCAACGTGATCGCGGGCGTCCTTCCGCCGACCTCCGGGCAGGTCATCATGGATGGCGAGGACATCACCGGCCTCACGCCGCACGAGCTCTTCGCCAAGGGCCTCTTGCGCACCTTCCAGATCGCGCACGAGTTCCACTCGATGTCCTGCCGCGAGAACCTGATGATGGTGCCGCCGGGACAGTCGGGCGAGAAGCTCTGGAACACGTGGTTCGGCCGCAAGCGCATCGCCGAGGAGGAGCGCGCGCTTCGCGCCAAGGCCGACGAGGTGCTCGAGTTCCTGACGATCTCGCACCTCGCCGACCATCCGGCGGGCCAGGTCTCGGGCGGGCAGAAGAAGCTGCTGGAGCTCGGGCGGACCATGATGGTCGACGCCAAGGTCGTCTTCCTCGACGAGGTCGGCGCGGGCGTGAACCGCACGCTCCTCAACACGGTGGGCGACGCGATCCTGCGCCTCAACAAGGAGCGCGGCTACACCTTCTGCATGATCGAGCACGACATGGATTTCATCGGGCGGCTCTGCGACCCGGTCATCGTCATGGCCGAGGGGCGCGTGCTGGCCGAAGGCACGATCGCCGAGATCAAGGCCAACGAGCAGGTGATCGAGGCCTATCTCGGCACCGGCCTGAAGAACAAGGACAAGCTGGCGGAGGCGGGCGCGTGACCGGCAACCCCTACCAGACCGGGCGCGGCGGGCGCGACCGCACCATCGTCAACCCGGAGGGCACCGGGACCATGGTGCCGAAGCCCGGCACCGGCGCGCCCACGCATACCTCCGACGCCTTCCTCATCGGCGACACGATGTCGGGCGGCTACGGCAACGGGCCCGACATCCTGCACGACTGCACCATCGCCGTGAACCCCGGCGAGATCGCCGTGATCGTCGGCCCCAACGGTGCGGGCAAGTCCACCGCGATGAAGGCCGTCTTCGGGATGCTCGACGTGCGCAAGGGCTCGGTCCGGCTGGACGGCGAGGACATCACCGACCTCACCCCGCAGGCCCGCGTGCTCAAGGGAATGGGCTTCGTGCCGCAGACCTCGAACATCTTTCCCTCGCTCACCGTCGAGGAGAACCTTGAGATGGGCGCCTACACGCGGGCCGACGACTTCCGCGACACGATGGAGCAGGTCTACCACCTCTTCCCGATCCTGAAGGAGAAGCGGCGGCAGGCGGCGGGCGAGCTCTCGGGCGGTCAGCGCCAGCAGGTCGCCGTGGGCCGCGCGCTGATGACCAAGCCCAAGGTCCTCATGCTCGACGAACCCACGGCCGGCGTCTCGCCCATCGTCATGGACGAGCTTTTCGACCGGATCATCGAGGTCTCGCGCACCGGCATCCCGATCCTCATGGTCGAGCAGAACGCGCGCCAGGCCCTCGAGATCGCGGACCGGGGCTATGTCCTCGTGCAGGGACGAAACGCGCATACCGGGACGGGCAAGGAGCTTCTGGCCGACCCCGAGGTGCGGCGGAGTTTCCTCGGCGGATGATGCGCGCGGCCCTCATAGCGCTCGCGGCCCTGTCCGCGCCCGCATCGGCCGAGGCGATCGCCTGCGGCTTCACGCTCGTCTGCGCGCCCGAGATCGAGTGCGAGACCCATGACGGCATCCCCTTCGAGATCGCCGAGGGCTACAGGATCGAGATCGACGGCGCGCCGGTCGAAGGCACGCTCCTGTCGGAGGCGCCGCTGACCCTCGTTTTCGTGCCCCCGGGCGAGGCGCTTCTCTTCACGCTCGCCCCGAACGGCGAGGGCGCGCTGACGCGCCACGCGACCGGGCCCGGCGACAGGCCCGCCGTGGCGACCTTCCTCGGCCCCTGCGTGACCGCATGACGATGCGCGCCGCCCTCGCCCTGTGCCTTCTCGCGCTGCCGGCGCAGGCCGAGCCCTGGGCCTGCACCTTCACGGTGGAATGCGTCGCCGCCGAGGCCTGCGGCGAGAGCGCCTTCGAGGTCGAGGTGATCGCGGCCGACCATGCGGGCGAGCTGTTCCTCTCCACCGTCACCGGCGACAGCCCCCTCACCCGCCTGACCGGCGCAGGCGAGTTGCCCGCCACCTACGCCAGCGCGGGGCGCGACGGTCTGGCCGAGCTACTCACCGTCGAGGCCGACCGCACGGCGCTCATGACACTGCACATCTTCGACGGCGGGGCGGCCGCCGTCACCTATTTCGGAACCTGCGAGGAGTTGCGCTGAGCATGGATATCCTCAACGCCTTCGTGGCGCTCCTGAACTTCGTCATCATCCCGGCCACGGCCTACGGCGCGCAGCTCGCGCTCGGCGCGCTCGGGGTCACGCTGATCTACGGGATCCTGCGCTTCTCGAACTTCGCCCACGGCGACACGATGGCCTTCGGCGCGATGGTCACGATCCTCGTGACCTGGTGGCTGCAGGGAGCGGGCGTCACGCTCGGGCCGCTGCCCACGGCGCTCCTCGCGCTGCCGGTCGGGATCGCGGCCACGGGGCTCCTCGCGCTCGGGACGGACCGGGTGGTCTACCGCTTCTACCGGACCCAGAAGGCCAAGCCGATCATCTTCGTGATCGCCTCGATCGGCGTCATGTTCATCCTCAACGGGATCGTGCGCTTCATCATCGGCGTGGACGACCAGCGCTTCGAGGACGGCGCGCGCTTCATCGTTTCGGCGCGCACCTTCCGCGAACTGACCGGCCTCGACGAGGGGCTCGCCTTCCGCACGACGCAGGCCATCACCATCGTCGTCGCGGTGATCGCCGTGACGCTCCTGTTCTGGTTCCTGAACCGCACGCGCACCGGCAAGGCGATGCGGGCCTTCTCGGACAACGAGGACCTGGCGCTCCTGTCCGGGATCAACCCCGAGCGCGTCGTCATGATCACCTGGCTGATCGTCGCCGCGCTCGCCACCACGGCGGGCGTGCTCTACGGGCTCGACAAGAGCTTCAAGCCCTTCACCTACTTCCAGCTCCTCCTGCCGATCTTCGCCGCCGCCATCGTCGGCGGCCTCGGCAACCCGGTGGGCGCGATCCTCGGCGGCTTCCTCATCGCCTTCTCCGAGGTCGGCGTCACCTACGCCTTCCGGAAGGTCGTCGAATACCTCGGGCCCGGCGACTGGCAGCCCGGCGGGCTCCTCCAGCTCCTGTCGACGGATTACAAGTTCGCGGTCAGCTTCGGGATCCTGCTGATCGTGCTTCTCTTCAAGCCGACCGGCATCATGAAAGGGAAAGCGGTATGACCCGGACCATCGACACGCGGGCGCTGGCCCTCTTCGCGCTGGTCGCCATGCTCTACATCGGCACCGGTTTCGCACAGTCCTGGAACACCACGCTGACGATCCTGAACATGGGCCTGGTGAGCGCGATCATGGCGCTCGGCGTGAACATGCAGTGGGGCTATGCCGGCCTGTTCAACGTGGGCGTCATGGGGTTCGTCGCGCTCGGCGGGTTGGCCGCGGTGCTCGTCTCCATGCCGCCGGTCGACGAGGCCTGGGCGGCGGGCGGCGTGCGCATCCTGCTCGGCCTCGTGCTCGGGGCCGCCACGATCGTGGCGGCGATCCTCGCCTGGTCGCGCCTGCCGCCGGGACGGGTCCGCGGGCTGGCGATCCTCGCGATCCTGATCGGCGGGTTCTTCGTCTTCCGCGGCGTGTTCGATGCCGGCGTCTCGGCGGTCGAGGCGGTCAACCCGGCCTCCACAGGCTATCTCGGCGGACTGGGCCTCCCCGTGCTGGTCGCCTGGCCGGTCGGCGGGCTTCTCGCCGCCGGGGCGGCCTGGATCATCGGCAAGACGGCGCTGGGCCTCCGGTCGGACTACCTCGCCATCGCCACGCTCGGCATCGCCGAGATCATCATCGCGGTCCTGAAGAACGAGGACTGGCTCGCGCGCGGGGTGAAGAACGTCACCGGCATCCCGCGCCCCGTGCCCTACGAGGTCGACCTCCAGCAATCCGAGACCTTCCTCGGATTCGCCGCGAACCTCGGCGCGAACCCGGTCACCATGTCCTCGATCACGGTCAAGCTCCTCTACGCCGCGCTCTTCGTGGTGGTGCTGGTGGCGCTCCTGTGGTTCTCGCAGAAGGCGCTGAACTCGCCCTGGGGACGGATGATGCGCGCGATCCGCGACAACGAGACGGCGGCCGAGGCCATGGGCAAGGACGTCAAGCGGCGCCACCTGCAGGTCTTCGTCCTCGGCTCGGCGGTCTGCGGGCTGGCCGGCGCGATGATGACCACGCTCGACAGCCAGCTCGTGCCGGGAACCTACCAGCCGCTCCGCTTCACCTTCCTCATCTGGGTGATGGTGATCGTCGGCGGGTCGGGCAACAACTTCGGCGCGGTCCTCGGCGGGTTCCTCATCTGGTGGCTCTGGATCATGGTCGAGCCGCTGGGCCTCGGGCTGATGCAGGCCGTGACCTCGGGGCTCGCCGAAGGCTCGTGGCTCCGCGACCACCTGATCGATTCGGCGGCCTTCATGCGGTTCTTCACCATGGGGATCATCCTGCTTCTCGTGCTGAGGTTCAGCCCGCGCGGGCTGATCCCGGAGCGGTGAGGAGAGCACGGACCCGGCTTAGCGCCCCTCGAAGGAGGGCGCGCGCTTCTCGATGAAGGCCATCACGCCTTCCTTGAAGTCGCGCGTGTTGCCGCACTGGCCCTGGAGCTGGCCTTCGAGCAGGAGCTGCTCCTGCAACGTGTTGCCGAAGCTCGCCTGCATGGCCTGCTTGATCCGCTTGTAGGCCTCCGTCGGTCCGTTCGCGAGCTGGGCCGCGCGTGCGCGCCAGACCGTCTCGAACGCCTCGTCGGGCGCCGCCTCCCAGATCATCCCCCAGGAGGCCGCCTGCTCGGCCGAGATCTTCTCGGCGAAGAGCGCCGCGCCCATCGCGCGCTGGAGGCCGATCTGTCGCGGCAGGACCCATGTTCCGCCCGCGTCGGGGATGAGGCCGATCCGGCCGAAGGCCTGGATGAAGCTCGCCGAGGCCGCCGCGATGACGATGTCGCAGACGAGCGCCAGGTTCGCGCCCGCGCCCGCCGCGGTGCCGTTCACCGCCGCGATCACCGGCACGGGACAGTCGACCACGGCGCGCAGCATCGGGATGTACTCGTCCCGGAGCGTCCGCTCGAGGTTGATCGATCCCACGTTCGCCCGGTCCCCGAGGTCCTGCCCCGAACAGAAGGCGCGCCCCTCGCCCGTCAGGACGACGACGCGCACCTGCGTACCGGCCGTGCCCACCGCATGGGTGATCTCGGCCCGCATCTGCGTGTTCAGCGCGTTCATCACCTCCGGTCTGCGCAGGGTGACGACGGCGACGCCGCCCTCGTCCTCGCGCGTGATCGTCTCGTAATCCATGAAAGATGGCTCCCCTTACCTGTCGGACGGGAGACTAGCAGAGCGCCGCGTCGGGGGAAGCTCCCGACGCTGCGTCACTCGCGCAGGATTTCCTTCAGCCGCGCGGCCTCCTCCTCGCTGAGCGCCTGCTCGGTCGGGGCGGGCGCGGCGGCGCGGCGGCGGATGTAGACGGCGGCGAGCCCGAGGCCGAGCACCAGCAGCACCGGCGCCGCGAGCCAGAGCGCGATCGTGGACCCCTGCATGGGCGGCCGGAGCAGGACGTACTCGCCGTAGCGGTCGACCACGAAGGACACGACCTCCTCGTCGCTGTCCCCCGCCACGAGACGCTCGCGCACCAGCAGGCGAAGGTCGCGGGCGAGTTCCGCGTTCGACTCGTCGATGGACTCGTTCCGGCAGACGATGCAGCGCAGTCCGCTCGAGATGTCGCGGGCCCGCTCCTCGAGAACGGGGTCGTCCAGCACCTCGTCGGGCTGCACCGCCGGCGCCGGCCAGCTCAGGCTCAGCGCCAGAAGGAGGATCGCGAGGCGCCTCATTCGGCGGGAACTCCCTCTGCGCGCGGCGGCGCCTTGCTGGCCCCCGCCGCGACGCGGTAGCGCCGGTCGCTGAGGCTGAAGAGCCCGCCGAGCGCCATGATGATCGTGCCGCCCCAGATCCAGTTGGCGAAGGGCTTGATCCAGGTCCGGACCGCCCAGCCGCCGCCCGTCTGCGGATCGCCGAGCGTCACGTAGACGTCGCGGGTGAAGCCGTTGTCGATTCCGGCCTCGGTGGTCGGCATCCCCGCCACCGGATAGATCCGCCGCTCGGGGTGGAGCGTCGCGATCAGCCGCCCGCTGTCCGCCTCGGTCACGGTGATCGTGGCCATGGTGGCGAAATAGTTCGGACCGCGCACGTTCTCGTCCACGTCGACAAGCTCGATCTGGTAGGCGCCGACGCGGTAGGGCTGCCCCTCCTGCGCGACGCGGATGTCCTCGACCTGGTAGGCGGTCAGGGCCACGACGCCGAACATGGTGATGCCGAGGCCCGCATGGGCCGTCGTCTTGCCCCAGTCGGCCCGCGGCAGGCGCGTGAGCCGCCCGAGCCGGCTGCCGATGCCGCCGCGCCCGGTGCGCGACCAGAGGTCGACGGCCGCCCCGGCGATGACCCAGACCGACAGCGCCACGCCCACCGGCGCCAGCGCCCAGTGGCCCGTGTAGATGGCCCAGGCCGCCACGCCGCAGGCGAAGGCGAGGATCAGCGCCGGCATGAGCGCGCGCACCGGCTTCTCCAGCCCCGCGCGCTTCCAGGGCAGCATGGCGCCGATGGGCAGCGCCACGGCCAGCGCGAAGACGAAGGGCGTGAAGGCCGCGTCGAAGAAGGGAGGCCCGACCGAGAGGGTGCGCCCGAAGAACATCTCGGCCACGAGGGGCCAGATCGTGCCGATGAAGACTACGAAGGTGGACACGGCGAGAAGGAGATTGTTCACCACGAGCCCGCTCTCGCGGCTGACGGTCGAGAAGACGCCCTTGGCCTCCATCGCGCCCGCCCGGAGCGCGAACAGGAGCAGCGATCCGCCCATGAAGATGCCGAGGATGGCGAGGATGTAGACCCCGCGCTCGGGGTCGTTGGCGAAGGCATGAACGCTGGTGAGAACGCCCGAGCGCACGATGAAGGTGCCGACAAGCGAGAAGCCGAAGGCCAGGATGGCCAGAAGGATCGTCCAGGACTTCAGCGCCTCGCGCTTCTCCACCACGATGGCGGAGTGGAGCAGCGCCGCCGAGATAAGCCAGGGCATGAAAGAGGCGTTCTCGACCGGGTCCCAGAACCAGAACCCGCCCCAGCCGAGCTCGTAATAGGCCCACCAGGATCCGAGGCCGATCCCGATCGTGAGGAAGACCCAGGCCGCCAGCGTCCAGGGCCGGACCCAGCGGCCCCAGGCGGCGTCCACGCGCCCCTCGATCAGCGCGGCCACGGCGAAGGAGAAGGCCATCGAGAGGCCGACGTAGCCGAGGTAGAGGAAGGGCGGATGGAAGGCGAGACCCGGATCCTGCAGGAGCGGGTTCAGGTCCTGCCCGTCGAAGGGCGGCGTCGCGACCCGCAGGAAGGGGTTGGACGTGAAGATGATGAAGGCGAAGAACGCGACCGAGACCGCCGACTGCACCGCGAGGACGCGGGCCTTGAGCGTCGGCGGCAGGTTGTTGCCGAACCAGGCCGCGCAGGCCCCGAACAGCGTCAGGATCAGCACCCAGAGCAAGAGCGAGCCCTCGTGGTTCCCCCAGACGCCCGAGATCTTGTAGATCATCGGCTTCAGCGTGTGCGAGTTCGCGATCACGAGGCTCAGCGAGAAGTCCGAGGTCACGAAGGCGTAGGTGAGCGCCCCGAAGCTGAAGGCGGTCAGCAGGAACTGCGTCGTGGCGGCCGGTTCGGCCACCGCCATCCATCCCGGACGGTTCTGCGCGGCCCCCACGAGCGGCACGATCATCTGGAAGACCGCCACCATGAAGGCGAGGATCAAGGCGAAATGTCCGAGTTCTACGATCATGGCGCCGAGTTTAGGCCCATGACGTCCCCGGGCCAAGTGGATGCGTCAGTGGAGCGCATCGGATATGGCTATCGGCCTGCGGCCGGGCGGCGGCGGAAAAGCCGGCTTTTCCGCCCCGGAATTGCCGGCAATTCCGGACCCCTCACCTTCCGCGGAAGAGGCTCCCCAGAACGCCGCGCACCACCGCCTGCCCCGTCCGGGTGCCGAGCTGGCGGGCGAAGCTCTTGGCGAAGGCCTCGCCCACGCTGTCCGAGCGCGAGGACCGGCTCCGCGCGGAGGACCGTTCCACCTGCTTGCCGGTGTAGCGGCGGGCCGCGCGGAACTCGCGCTCCTCCTCCTTCGCGGCCTCCTCGGCGCGCTCGGCCGTCTCGGCGGCCTGCGCCGCCTCCTCGGCGCGGGCCTGCAGGATCTCGTGCGCGCTCTCCCGGTCGACTTCCGTGTCGTACTTGCCGGCGACGGGCGACATCCCCATCAGGGCCGCGCGCGTCGCGTCCGCGATCGGGCCGAGCTGCGACGAGGGCGGGCGGATCAGCGTGCGCTCGGCGACGCCGGGCACGCCCTTGCGCTCCAGCATCGAGGTCACGGCCTCGCCGGTGCCGACCTCGCGGATCGCGTCCTCGATGTCGAAGGCGGGGTTGGCGCGGTAGTTCTGCGCCGCGCGGCGGAGATCCTGCTGGTCCTTCGCGGTGAAGGCCCTGAGCGCGTGCTGCACCCGGTTGCCGAGCTGGCCGAGGATGTCGTCGGGCACGTCGGCGGGGTTCTGAGTGACGAAGAAGACGCCCACGCCCTTGGAGCGGATCAGGCGGGCCACCTGCTCGACCTTGTCAACCAGCGCCTTCGGCGCGTCGTCGAAGAGGAGATGCGCCTCGTCGAAGAAGAAGACGAGCCTGGGTTTCTCGGGGTCGCCCACCTCCGGCAGCGTCTCGAAGAGCTCGGAGAGCAGCCACAGGAGGAAGGTCGCGTAGAGGCGCGGCGACTGCATCAGCGTGTCGGCGGCGAGGATGTTGATCCGGCCGAGGCCCTCGGCATCCGTCAGGAACAGGTCCGCGAGGTCGAGCGCGGGCTCGCCGAAGAGCCGGTCGCCCCCCTGCCCCTCGAGCACCAGGAGCCGGCGCTGGATCGCCCCGATCGAGGCCGGCGCGACGTTGCCGTAGCGCAGCCCCAGCGTGTCGCGGTTCTCGCCCACCCAGACGAGGAGCGACTGGAGGTCCTTCATGTCGAGAAGCGCGAGCCCCTGCTCGTCGGCCACGCGGAAGGCGATGTTGAGCACCCCTTCCTGCGCCTCGGTCAGCTCGAGAAGCCGCGCGAGCATCAGCGGCCCCATCTCGGAGACCGTGGTGCGGACGGGGTGGCCCTTCTTTCCGAAGAGGTCCCAGAACGTCACCGGGAAGGCGCGGTAGGCGTAATCCGTGAACCCGATCTTCGCCGCCCGCTCGGTGAAGGGGCCGTGCAGCTTGTGCTCCGCGCTTCCCGAGGCGCCGAGGCCCGAGAGATCGCCCTTCACGTCCGACAGGAACACCGGCACGCCGTTGGCCGAGAAGCTCTCGGCCAGGATCTGGAGCGTCACGGTCTTGCCGGTGCCGGTCGCGCCCGCGATCAGGCCGTGGCGGTTGGCGTAGCTCAGGAGAAGGTGCTGGGGCTGCCCGTAGCCGGGCCCGCCGCCCCCGATGAAGATCCCCTCGGACATGTCTGTCACCCCCTCCTGCACCTGTTCCGGAATTCGATCCGCCGCCGAACATACATCCTTAACCTCTTTGCGCCAGTCTGAGGATCGGCCCTCCAAGGTTCTGGCCTGCGGGGGCCGACTTCCTCCCTGTCGACTGGCCGCGCTCTCCCCCGGGCGCGGCCTTTTTTTCGCGCCCGGGAGCCGCTGCGGAACCGGCACGCAGAGCCCCTGAAAGCGCTATAAATTCGACGTTGACGCGTGATGAAGTCTGGCATAGCGTCCGGATCAGAAAGTCGGCCAGTCCGACAGGGAGAGAAAAAAATGCAAAGGGTCCGCTTGCCGGACCCTTTCGCTATTGGGCCTCCCGCACCCGCTTCCCCGCACCCTCGCCAGCGGGACGAAGACGTGCCGTCCTCCCTTCCGGCGCGCCCGGCAATGTTCCGTGCAGGAAGGCCGCCTGCGCACTTTCGCGGCGTTTTCGGCCCTGACACTGCGCGGTCTTCGTGCTAGCGGAAGCGCTACGACAGGCAAGGCAATCAGGAAGAGACGTAACCATGCGCACGATCAAGCACAGCCTCCGCCCCCTCTTCGGCGCCGCTGCCGCGGCCGCCCTGCTCGCGCTGCCGTCCGCGGCCGTCGCGCAGGACGCGACGCCCGAGCGCGAGCCCGGCGAGGCCTACGTGGCGGAGACATTCACCGACTGGGAACTGCGCTGCATCACCGCCGCCGAGCCGGGCCAGGCCGAGCGTTGCGAGATGTTCCAGCTTCTGACCGACGAGCAGGACAACCCCGTGGCCGTCTTCCGCGTGAACGTGCCGCTGGCCGCCGCCGAGGGCCAGGTCGCGGCCGCCATCATCGTCACCCCGATCGAGACGCTCCTCGCGCCGGGCGTGCGCCTGCGCATCGACGAGGGCGACGTGGCGGGCATCCCCTTCACGCTCTGCGAGGCGTCGGGCTGCCTCGCGCGCATCCCGCTCAACGAGGAGAACGTGGCGGCCTTCCGTGCGGGGGGCGACGTCTTCCTCGAGATCTTCGCGCTGGTGCGCAGCGATCTCGGCGAGATCGGCGGCGTCCCGGTTCCCCTGACCGCGTCGCTGCGCGGCTTCACCGCGGCCTACAACGCGCTCCAGGAGCGTCACGTGGCCTTCGCGGAACTGGTCGAGGCGGCCCAGGGCGAAGCGGGCGACGGCGAGGCCCCGGCGGATCAGTGATCCGGGAGCCCTGCCCCACTACATCCCGACGGCCCGCCCCCGGCGGGCCGATCCCGTTCAGGGAGCGGCGCGGAGCGCGAGGACGGCGTTGAGCCCGCCGAAGGCGAAGGCGTTCGACAGGACGGCCCCGACCTTCGCCTCGCGCGCGACGTTCGGCACCACGTCGAGCGCACATTCGGGGTCCGGCTCCTCGTAGCCGATGGTCGGCGCGATGATCCCGTCGCGGAGCGCCATGATGCAGGCAAGAAGCTCGACCGCGCCGGTCCCGCCGATGAGGTGGCCGTGCATCGACTTGGTGGAGGAGATCATCAGGTCGTCCGCATGGTGCCCGAAGGCATGGGCCACGGCGGCGCACTCGACCTTGTCGTTGGCCGCCGTCCCGGTCCCGTGCGCGTTGATGTAGCCGATGGCCGAGGGGTCGAGCCGCGCATCGGCGAGCGCGCCGAGGATCGCGCGCGCCGCCCCCTGCTGCGAGGGCATGACGATGTCGGCGGCGTCCGAGGTCATGGCGAAACCCACGACCTCGGCCAGGATCTCTGCGCCGCGGCGGCGGGCGTGCTCGTATTCCTCGAAGACGAAGACCGCCGCGCCCTCGCCCTGGACCATGCCGTTGCGGTTGGCGCTGAAGGGGCGGCAGGCGTCCTTGGACATGACGCGCAGGCCCTCCCACGCCTTGATGCCGCCGAAGGAGAGCATCGCCTCGGACCCGCCCGTGAGCATCACGTCCGCGGCCCCGCCCCGGATGAGGTGGAAGGCCAGGCCCATAGCGTGGTTCGACGAGGCGCAGGCGGTCGCGACCGAGAAGGAGGGCCCCTTGAGGTTCCACTCCATCGAGACGTGGCTCGCGGCCGCGTTGTTCATGAGCTTCGGCACGACGAAGGGATGGACGCGGTTCTTCCCCTCCTCGTAGACCGAGCGATAGTTCTCGTCCCAGGTGTTCACGCCGCCGCCCGCGGTGCCGAGCACGACGCCCGAGCGCGCCGCGAGGTCACCCGCGAAGCTCAGCCCCGCGCCGTCCAGCGCCTGGCGCGCGGCGATCAGCGTGAACTGCGTGAACCGGTCGTAGAGCGCGATCTGCTGGCGGTTGAACAGCGCCTCGGGGTCGTAGCCCGTCACCTGGCCGCCGATCCGCACCGCCAGCCGGTCGACGTCGCGCAGCTCGAGCTGCCCGATCCCGCAGCGCCCCTCGCGCATCGCCTCGAGCGTCTGCGGCACGTCGTGGCCGAGCGCGTTGATCGTGCCCTGTCCGGTGATGACGACGCGTTTCATGCCCGTTCCGTCAGGCAGGCTTCTGCTCGGCCACCAGCGCCTCGACCGCGCCGACGATCGCGGCGACGGACGAGATGTCGAAGTCGCTCGCCTGCGGCTCGTTGGCGTTGAAGGGGATCTGGATGTCGAAGGCCTCCTCGATGGCGAAGATCGATTCGACGAGGCCGAGGCTGTCGATGCCGAGATCCTCGAGCGTCGCCTCCATCGCGATGTCTCCCGGCTCGAGCACCGCCTGCTCGGCGATGATCCCGATCACCCTCTCGCGGACGCTCTGTGCCATGCGCTCACCCCGTGCTCTTCGTTGAGCGTCACTTAAGGGCTGCGGTCCGGCTTGAAAACGGCTTTCTGCAGGTCCGCGACGGTGCGTGCCAGGCGCGGCAGGCGGCGGAGCGCCTTGTACATCTCCACATGGGTCTCCATCCGCACCGCGGGGCTGCCCATGAGCATCCGGCCGGACGGGACGTTGGAGTAGATCTTGGTCGCGCCCGCCGCCACCACGTCCGCGCCGATCTCGATGTTGTCCGAGACGCCGCACTGCCCGCCGAGGACCACGCGGTCGCCCACCACGGCCGATCCCGCGAAGCCGACCTGTCCGCAGATCAGGCAGTCGCGGCCGATGCGGCAGTTGTGGCCGATATGCACGAGGTTGTCGATCTTGGTGCCGTCGCCGATCGCCGTGTCGGCGATGGTGCCCCGGTCGATGGCGGCGTTGGCCCCGATCTCCACGTCGTCGCCGATGACGAGGCCGCCGAGCGAGTGGATGCGCGTCCAGGATTGCGCGGCGGTGTCGCTGTGCTCGGCGCGGCCGAGGCTGGCGCGGGCGGCCTCGACGCGCGAGGTTTCGGGCGTGACGAAGGAGAAGCCGTCGCCGCCCAACACCGCGCCCGGCTGGATGATCACGCGATGCCCGATCCGCACGCGCGCGCCGATGCGGACGCCCGCATGGATGAGGGCGTCGTCGCCGATAACCGTCTCCTCGCCGATGGTGGCCTGGGGCGCGATGCGGGCATTGGCGCCGATCGTAACGCCCGCGCCGATCACGACGAAGGGGCCGACATGCGCGCCGGGGCCGATCCTCGCCGAGGGCTCGACGATGGCCGTGGGGTGAATGCCCGGCGCGATGGCGGGGCCCGCGTCCATCCGCTGCGTCACGCCTGCAAGCGCGTAGCGCGGGCGCGGCGCGACGATGGCCGCCTCGAGCCCGAGCGCCCGCCAGTCCATGCCGGGTCCGATCACCGCCGCACGCGCCGCGCCCTTCGCGAGATCCCCGGCGTAGCGCGGCGACATGGCGAGTGCGAGGTGCGAAGGTCCGGCGACGGCGGGCTCCGCCACGCCCGTCACGACGAGGTCGGCGGCCCCCAGGGCCTCCGCCCCGAGCGCCGCCGCGATGTCGCTGATCCTGTGGCCCGTCATGATGTCCCCGCCTTGCCCGGCGGGGCCCCGATTAGCTCGCCCGGTCGGGCATGACCACCCCCATGGCGCGGATGGCCTGTCCGAGGCGCGCGTTCCGCCCATAGATGTCGTCGCGGAAGTTCAGCCCGCCCTCGTCGTCCACCCAGGCCGTCCAGTAGGTCAGGTGAACGGGGATGTAGGTCTCGAGGTCCACCTGCGTCTCCTGCCCGGTGTTCAGGATGCGCTGGAAGAGGCCGACGGGATCGTCCGTCTGCCGCTCGAGAAGGTGATAGGCGAACTCGTGCGGATCGGCGAGGCGGATGCAGCCCGAGGAATAGGCCCGAACCTCGCGGTCCATCAGGTGCTGTTCCGGCGTGTCGTGCAGGTAGATCGCGTGACGGTTCGGGAACATGAACTTCACCGTTCCGAGCGCGTTGCGCGGCCCCGGCGGCTGGCGCAGGTCGAAGGGGAAGCTCGACACGCTGTACTGGCTCATGTCGACCGAGGCGGGGTTCACCACGCGCCCGTTCGCCAGGAGCTGCATGTAGGTGCCCCCGCCCGCGAGGATGTTCGGGATGTAGGAGCGCATGGCGATCGAGCGCGGCACGTACCAGCTCGGGTTGATGACCATGTGCTCCATCTGGTCGGAGAACTCCGGCGTCTGCCGGTCCCGCGCGCCGATGACCGAGCGCGTGACGAAGGTGGTCTCGCCGTTGTCGATGACGCGGGTGTGGAAGTCGGCGAGGTTCACGAAGATCAGGCGCTCATGCACCTGCCCGTCGTTCAGCCAGCGCTGCCGCTCCATGTGGAGAACCACGTCGTTCCAGTGGTCCTCGACCGAGCGGTTCACAGCGCGGATCGTCGCGCCGCCCGCCACGCCGTCGGGCGTGATGCCGTTGTCGATCTGGAACTCGACGACGGCGGCCTGCAGGCGCGCATCGTACTCGGCGGTGATCGACCGCTCGAGATAGCCCATCGCGATCAGCCGGTTGCGCAGCGCCACGACGGCCGGGCCTCGGTCGCCCGGCGCGAGGCTGCCCGCCTGCACCGTCGGCCCGTAGCCGCCGCGCGTCGCGAGATCCTCGAGGTGCAGCTTCATGCGCAGGAGGCGCGCATAGGCGGGGTCCTGCGGCGGCAGCGACGCCATGAAGGCGTGCGGGTTCGCGTCCATGAACGCGGTCAGAAGCTCGAGCGGATCCTGCCGGGGCAGATCCTGGAAGATGTCCTCGATGATGGAATCCGGATCGAGGAAGCCCGAATGGACGTCCTGGGCGTAGCGCAGGAAAAGGCGCGTCGCCATCACGTCGGCCAGGCCGCGGGCGCGCGGGTTGGTCGCCTCCGCGAAGGCGGTGCGCAGCGCGTCGATGTCGTAGCGGCTGGTCGGCAGGCCGTGGATGTCGGCCTGCTCCAGCGCCGCGATCAGGGCCGAGCGGCGCTCGACCGCTTCCGAGGAGGTCCAGATCGGCTGGAAGTCCTGCGCGCGGTAGAAGGCGGCGAGGCTCTCGTCCGAGGAGGAGGCCTCGGCGATGGCCTGGCGCAGCGCCGAGAAGGTCTGTGCCTCCACCGGGGCGGGCAGGATGCTGGCGACGGCCACGGGCGACACGGCCAGTGCGAAGGCCGCAAGGGCCGATCGCGCGATCTTCAAGCTCATGATCCGGTTTCCTCCAATCGTGTCCTTCAAATGCCGCCCGACGCCGGACGGGACCGCCCGACGCCATCTCTCCCATTCACACGCGCGGGGAGATTCGTGTCCATTCACATTTTTGCAAGTTTTTCCGGCAAGATAGAAGCCTCGGGTTCGAAAGGGGATCGGGCGGGTGTTCACCGTGCAACGCATGCAATTCCGGCGGTAACGCGGAAAATGGCCAGCGGAAGGGCGGCCGATTGGCAAAATCCCGCCGATATGAGCCACTTATCCCCACGCACGGGCCTCGCCCCTTCCCGAAACATTTCGAATGTGTCATGGCTGCAACGTGCCTGTACGGGATGGGGGCGCAACAAAAGGCCGAGCAAATCGGCGTGCGCCTGGCGAAAGCTGGCGGAACAGAGGCGATCGACGATGCCGAACACGAACCTGACGCGACGCACACTCCTGCGCGCGTTCGCGGCCACAACACTCGCGGCGGCGCCTGTCATGGCGAACGCGACCGGCCTTCTTCGCGGTGCGGGCGACATCCGCAAGATCCGCATGTACAACGGGCGCGCCGGCGAAAGCCTGAACATGATCTACTGGATCGAGGGGGAGTACATCGCCCCCGCCCTCGAGGAAGTGAACTACTTCTTCCGCGACTGGCGCGACAACTCGGTCCATTCGATCGACCTGCGCACCGTCGACATCCTCACCGCGGCCCACCGCCTGATGGAGACGGACGAGCCCTACACGCTCCTGTCCGGCTACCGCAGCCCCGCGACCAACGCGATGCTGCGCAACCGCTCCTCCGGCGTCGCGCGCAACTCGCTCCACCTGCAGGGCCAGGCCGCGGACGTGCAGCTCCAGTCCCGCAGCGTCGGCCAGATCTACAACGCCGCGCGCGCCTGCGCCGCCGGCGGCGTCGGCCGCTATTCGCGCTCGAACTTCGTCCACATGGACTGCGGTCCGGTCCGCACCTGGGGCGGCTGACACCGTCGTCGTGCCGATAAACGGCGCAAGCACCGAATTCGTTCCATCGACACCTCGGGGCCCCGCAGCGCGGGGCTTTTTTCTGTTCGCGCCGCGCCCCGACCCCGGCTCCGTGATTGGACTTCGCCGCCGCCCGTCCCCATATTCCGGGCGACGGACAAGGAGACCGCTCCATGAGCAGATACCGCAAGGATCCCGAGGCCATCGCCCGCCTCACCCCCGAGCAGTTCCGCGTGACCCAGCAGGACGCGACCGAGCGTCCGGGCACCGGCGCCTACCTCCACAACAAGGAGCCGGGGATCTACGTCGACGTGGTCTCGGGCGAGCCGCTCTTCGCCTCGTCGGACAAGTACGAGAGCGGCTGCGGCTGGCCGTCCTTCGTGAAGCCGATAGAGACCGCGCACGTCATCGAGAAGCGCGACTTCAGCCATGGCATGATCCGGACCGAGGTTCGCTCGGCCCATGGCGACAGCCATCTCGGCCACGTCTTCCCCGACGGGCCGCGCGACCGCGGCGGCCTGCGCTACTGCATCAACTCGGCCTCGCTGCGTTTCGTCCACCGCGACGACATGGAGGCGGAAGGCTACGGCGAATACCTTAC
>NZ_JBQLZP010000527.1:0-6469 GCF_052168335.1 Roseicyclus sp.
CCCTCGCGGGCGGCGCGGTGAGCCACCTGGCGGGGCCGGTCGCCGGGCGGTTCACGGGCGCGCGCGGATGAGGCTCGGGACGTTGACGGCGCTGGTCATGGTGGCCTTCGCGGCCAACTCGGTGCTGAACCGGATGGCGGTGGGGCCGGGCCTGATCGGGGCGGCGGACTTCGCGCTGATCCGGGCGGTGGCGGGCGCGGTGACGCTCGCGGCGCTGGTGGCGCTCCGGGGGCGGGGCCTGCCGCTCCTGTCCGCCCGGCGCGTTCCGGGCGCGCTGGGGCTCGCGGTCTACCTGATCGGCTTCTCCTTCGCCTATCTCGCGATCGACGCGGGGATCGGTGCGCTGATCCTCTTCGGCGGCGTGCAGGTGACGATGTTCGCGGGCGCGGTCCTGATGCGCGAGGCGCTGCCCGCGCGGCGTTGGATCGGCGCGGGGCTCGCCCTGACCGGCCTCGGCTGGCTCGTCTGGCCGGCGGGCGAGGTGGCGCTGCCGCTGGCCGCCTCCGCCGCCATGCTCGCCGCCGCCGCGGGCTGGGGCGTCTATTCGCTCGTCGGGCGGCGCGCGACCGACCCGCTCGCGGAGACGGCGGCGAACTTCATGCTCGCGGCGCCGCTCTGCGCGCTCGCCCTCCTTGCCGCCGGGGCCGGGGCGGGCGCCTCCGCCCCCGGCATCGCGCTCGCCATCCTGTCGGGGGCCGTGACTTCGGGCCTCGGCTACGCGCTCTGGTATGCCGTCCTGCCCCGGCTCGAGGCCTCGGTCTCGGGCCTCGTCCAGCTGTCCGTTCCGGTGATCGCGACGGCGGGCGGTGTCCTGCTGCTGGGCGAGGCGGTGACGCCGCGGATGGTCGGCGCGGGCCTCCTCACCCTCGGCGGGATCGCCTACGGCCTCGGCGCCCTTCAGCGGACGAGACGCTCCAGCGGATCGTAGAGCGTCCCGCTCCCCCAGGCCACCTCGGGGAGGGCGTCGGGCTTGTAGCGCAGGCGCGTCATCTCCTCCCGGCTGGCGAGCACGCGGCGGTTCACGATGCCCTCGGGGTCCTGCCACGGCGCCTGGGGATCGCCCGCCACCAGCGCCACGCGGAAGTAGATGTCGACCTGGTGTAAGGCCCGCGAGGGCTCGTGGAACTCGTTCACGAGGCAGGGCGCGCCGACCGAGACGGTCAGCCCGGTCTCCTCGTGGAACTCGCGCACGAGGTTGTCGGCGAGGCTCGAATGTGGTTCCACGCCCCCGCCCGGCGCGCAGAGAAGGTCGCTCCGGTCGCCCGCGTAGGCGTTGACGAGGAGGAGGCGGTCCTCGATCAGGAGCAGGCCGCGCACGGCGAGGCGGATGGTCGTCCGGGGCATGGGAGGGGTCCTTTGCTGGCCGCGACACTGGCGTGACGAAAGGTCAGGGGCAAGTCCCGCTCGCGGCGGCAGCCGCCTTGCCCTATCTTCCCCCCATGCGCGCGCTTGTCCTCATGTGCCTCGTATCCGCCGCCTTTACGCTTCCCGCCCGCGCGCAGGAGCCCGACTGCGTGATCCTGCTGCACGGGCTGGCGCGCACGCAGGTGTCCCTCCTCGTGATGGAGGAGGCGCTGGGCGCCGCGGGCTTCACCGTCGTCAACCGGGGTTATCCCTCGACGCGCTCCTCCATCGCCGATCTCGCGCCCGCGACGATCCTGCCCGCCATGGCGCAGTGCGGCGCGGGGCGGGTGCATTTCGTCACGCACTCGATGGGCGGCATCCTCCTGCGGCACTGGCTCGCCACGCACCGGCCCGAACGGCTCGGCCGCGTGGTGATGCTCGCGCCGCCGAACGCGGGGACCGAGCTCGTCGACGTCTTCGGAGAGCTCGAGCCCTTCGAATGGGTGCAGGGGCCCGCCGCCGTGGAGCTCGGCACCGGGCCCGAGGCGCTGCCGAACCTCCTGCCGCCGGTGGACTTCGAGCTCGGCGTCATCGCGGGCAACCGGACGCTGAACCCGATCTACTCGGCGGTGATCCCCGGCCCGGACGACGGCAAGGTGGCGGTCGAGAGCACGCGGGTCGAGGGCATGGCCGACTTCATCGTCCTGCCCGTCACGCACACCTTCATGATGAACAACCCCGTGGTGATCGCCGAGGTGATCCGCTTCCTCGAGACCGGCGCCTTCGACCACGAGATGCAGCTCTTCGACGCCGTCGAGTCGTTGATCGAGTAGCCTCAGCGCGCGGGGCCCGTCACCCGGTTCACGTGGCCCATCTTGCGGCCGGGGCGCGTCTCGGCCTTGCCGTAGAGGTGGACCTGCACGCCCCGCTCCGCCGCGAGGGCGGGGGCGCGCGCGACATCCGCGCCGATCAGGTTCTCCATGACGACGTCCGCGTGCCGCGTCCCGTCTCCGAGGGGCCAGCCGGTGATCGCGCGGACGTGCTGCTCGAACTGGTCCACGGCGCAGCCCGCCTGCGTCCAGTGGCCCGAGTTGTGGACGCGCGGCGCGATCTCGTTCACGACGAGGCCCGTCCGCGTCACGAAGAGCTCGACGCCCATCACGCCCACGTAGTCGAGCGCGGTCAGGATGCGAGAGGCGAGCAGCACCGCATCGGTGCGGAGCGCCGCCGGGATCGCGGCCGGAACCGTGGTGGTCGAGAGGATGCCGTCCACGTGGACGTTCTCGCCCGGATCGTAGGCCGCGACCGACCCGTCGAGGCCGCGCGCGGCGATGACGCTGATTTCCTTGGAGAAGGTCACGAAGCCCTCGGCGATGGCGGGCGCGCCTTCGAGCGTGGCGAGCGCCGCCTCCGCCTCCTCCCGCGCCGTGACGCGGGCCTGTCCCTTGCCGTCGTAGCCGAAGCGCCGGGTCTTCAGGATCGCGGGCACGCCGGTTTCCGCCAGCGCGGCCTCGAGGTCGCCCGGCCCCTCGATCGCGGCATAGGGCGCGACGGCGAGCCCGAGCCCGGCGAGGAAGTCCTTCTCCGTCAGCCGGTCCTGGCTGACCTCCAGCGCCCTGCGGTTCGGGTGGAAGGGCGCGGCCCCGGCGAGAAGGTCGAGGGAGGCCGCGGGGATGTTCTCGAACTCGTAGGTGACGACGTCGCAGGAGGCCGCGAAGGTCCGGAGCGCATCGGCGTCGTCGTAGCCCGCGCGCGTCCAGGCGTGGGCCACGTCGGCGGCGGGTGCCGCGCCCGGCTCGAAGATGTGCGCCCTGTAGCCGAGCCGCGAGGCCGCGACCGCGAGCATCCGGCCGAGCTGCCCGCCGCCGAGGATGCCGACGACCGAGCCCGACGGCAGCGGCTCAATCATCCGAGGGAACCTCCGGGATCGAGGCCGAGAGCGCCGCGCGCCAGGCCTCCAGCCGCTCGGCCAGCGCTTCGTCCGTGGTGGCGAGGATGGCGGCGGCCATGAGGCCCGCGTTCGCCGCCCCCGCCGCGCCGATGGCCATGGTCGCGACCGGGTAGCCGCGCGGCATCTGCACGATGGAATAGAGGGAATCGACGCCCGACAGCGCCTTGGTCTGGATCGGCACGCCGATCACCGGCACGCGCGTCTTGGACGCCATCATCCCCGGCAGGTGCGCCGCCCCGCCCGCGCCCGCGATGATGACCCTGAGGCCGCGCCCCGCCGCCGCGCGCCCGTAGTCCCAGAGCCGGTCGGGCGTGCGGTGCGCCGAGACGATGCGCGTCTCGTACGGCACGCCGAGTTCCTCGAGGATCGCCGCCGCCTCGCGCATGGTGGGCCAGTCCGACTGGCTGCCCATGATGATGCCGACCAGTGGTTCGCCCATGCGCCCGTCCCTTGGAACTTCCCCCGGAGCGCCGCACTATAACGGCAGTCGGGGCGTGCGCAACGGCGGGCGGGGGCATGCGGATCAGGCGGGCGGAAGCGGCGGACGCGGCGGCGTTGGACGGGGTGCTGACCCCGATCCTCGAGCGCAGGGGCAGTGCGCGCCCGCGCGGGGCGGATCACGTTCGCGCGCATTACATCGAGCATCCCGACAGCCTGGCCTGCCACCTCGCCGAGGCGGAGGGCCGCGTCCTCGGCTTCCAGTCGCTGAAGCGCGCCATGCCGGACAATCCCTACGACCTGCCGGAGGGCTGGGGCATCGTCGGCACCTACGTCGCGGCCGAGGCGGCGGGGCGGGGCATCGGCCGCGCGCTCTTCGCCGCGACGCTGCGCGCGGCGCTGGCCGCGGGGCTCGAGCGGATCGACGCGACCATCGGGGCCGAGAACGCGGACGGCCTCGCCTACTACGAGGCGCTCGGCTTCCGCACCTGGCGCGAGCGCGGCTCGGCCATCGGCAAGGCCTACGACCTCGCGCCCCTCAGGCGATGATGTCGGGGGTCAGCTCGTCCTCGATCCGGGCGATGCTGTCCTTCAGCATCAGCTTCTGCTTCTTCAGCCGCCGGAGCGTGAGCTGATCGGGGTTGAGCGAGGACTGGAGGGCCTCGATCGCCGCGTCGAGATCGCGGTGTTCGCGGCGCAGCACCTCGAGCTTCACGCGGAGCACGTCCTCGTGGCTCATCTCGCTCGGTGCATTCATGAATTCGGTCCCCAGATCCCGCATCGCTCATACCCAAATGCCGGAGAATGCCACGATACACGCAAAGCTCCAGTGCTCCAAGCCTGCGTGCGCGGGACTTGCACGGCCTCCGGGCACCGCCCATATTTCGTGTCGGAGGCCTCCCGCAGCCGAAAACGGGGCGTGGGGCCGAGAGCATCGCTTGTTCAAGGATGTGCCCGATGACGAAACTGACACTTGGGTCGCACCCGTTCCTTCTCGGGTTCGACCAGCTCGAGCGCCTCGTGGAGCGCACGGCGAAGGCCGGAAACGACGGCTATCCGCCCTACAACATCGAGCAGCGCGGCGAGAATTCCTACCGCATCACGCTCGCGGTGGCGGGCTTCGCCGAGGAGGATCTCGTGATCACGGTCGAGGACCGGCAACTCATGGTGCGCGGCAAGCAGTCCGACGACAGCGCTGAGCGCGTGTTCCTGCACCGGGGCATCGCCGCGCGGCAGTTCCAGCGGAGCTTCGTGCTGGCCGAAGGGGTCGAGGTGGCCGGCGCGACGATGGAGCATGGCCTTCTCCACATCGACCTGAACCGGGCGGTTCCCGAAAGCGTTGTGCAGACGATCAGGATCAGCAAAGGAGGCGCGCGCGCATGAACGAACGCAATCCCGCAGCCGAGGTGAGCGGCCGGCCCATCGTGTATATCCGCGAGGTGGCCGTGGCCGACCTGCCCGAAGAGGTTCGCGAACAGGCCGGGGGCCGCGAGACGGTCTACGCCATCGGGTCGGAGGACGGCCAGCAACTCGCCCTCGTGCGCGACCGGCAGCTCGCCTTCGTGGTGGCGCGCCAGAACGACATGGAGCCCGTGAGCGTGCATTGAGCACGACCCACCCGGCGAACCGAACGGCGCCCCGCGGGGCGCCGTTTTCGTTCAGCGCGTGCGGTCGAGCCGCCACTCCTCCCCGCCCCAATGGGCGATGTCGAGGCGGTGTCCCTTCAGCGCGAACTCGCCCCCGGGCGCCACCTCGCGGACCGCGGACAGAAGCGCGACCGGCCCGCCCTCGTGGCAATCGTCCCTGAGCCGCCAGAGGCGGCGCTCCTGCCCGGGGCGCAAGCGGAATTCGAGGCAGCCGATGGACCGCGGGCGGCGGTAGACGATCCGCTCCACCGTCGACCAGTCGAGGCGGATCACCTGCCGCCCGCCGGACGTCACCGCGTCGAGCCCGTCCGGGCCGACGGTAAGGTGCAGCCTCCGGAACGGGATGAACAGGGCGAGGACGGCCCCGAGAAACGGGATCGCCCCGACCGGCAGGAGGAAGAAGAACCGCATCGCCCAGTCCCGCCCGCCGAAGTCGCGCAACAGGTCGGGAAGCCCCGCGATCCAGAGGATCCACAGGCCGACCGCGAAGGCCGTCGCCGACACGGGCCAGTAGCGGAACCGCCGCGCGGGCGGGAAACGGATCGTGCCGTCGCCGATATGGGGCGCATTGCTCATGGCGGCCGGATGGCACGGAAACCGGGCAGGAATAGGGGCAGACCTAGCCCTGCGTATCGTCGCGCCAGCGGTTCACGATGGGATAGCGGCGGTCGAGCCAGAAGGCGCGTTCCGTGAGCCTCGTGCCGGGCGCGGACTGGAAGCGCTTGTATTCGCTGAGATAGATCAGCCGCTCGATCTTCTTCACCGTCTCCCGGTCGTAGCCGAGCGCGACGACATCGGCCACGGCTGCCTCCTTGTCGATCAGCATCTCGAGCATCACGTCGAGGTCGGCATAGGGCGGCAGGCTGTCCTCGTCCTTCTGGTTCTCGCGCAGCTCGGCCGTGGGCGGCTTGTCGATCACGCGCGGCGGGATGACCTCTCCGCCCGGGCCCTTCATCCAGTCGCGATGGTTCGCGTTCCGCCAGCGGCAGGTCTCGAACACGCGGGTCTTGTAGAGGTCCTTCAGCGGGTTGTAGCCGCCCGCCATGTCGCCGTAGATCGTGGCGTATCCGACCGCGACCTCGGACTTGTT
>NZ_JBQLZP010000528.1:0-3963 GCF_052168335.1 Roseicyclus sp.
GCATCGCCTGGGGCGTCATGGGCGCGGCCGAGGATTGCTGGCACCGCGCGCGCCAATACGGCCTCGACCGGACGCAGTTCGGCCGCCCGCTGGCGCAGACGCAGCTCTTCCAGAAGAAGCTCGCCGACATGCAGACCGAGATCGCGCTGGGGCTCCAGGGCGCGCTGCGGGCCGGCCGGATGATGGACGAAGGCACCTGCGCGCCCGAGGTCATCAGCCTGATGAAGCGGAACAATTGCGGCAAGGCGCTGGACATCGCGCGCGCCGCCCGCGACATGCATGGCGGCAACGGGATCATGGCGGAATACCACGTCATGCGGCACGCGCAGAATCTCGAGACGGTGAACACCTACGAGGGCACGCACGACGTCCACGCGCTGATCCTCGGCCGGGCGCAGACGGGGCTGCAAGCGTTCTTCTGACCGGGGGAGGGCCCGCGATGGACCTGAGCTATTCGCCCGAGGAACGCGCCTTCCAGGCGGAGGTGCGCGCCTTCCTCGCCGAACGCCTGCCGCAGGACATCGCCGCACGGGTCCGCGCCCGGAAGGAACTGACGAAATCCGACATGGCGCGCTGGCACGCGATCCTGAACGGGCGCGGCTGGCTCGCCGGGCCATGGCCCAGGGCGTTCGGCGGACAGGCCTGGGGGCCCGTCGAGCGGCACATCTTCGAGGAGGAATGCTGCCGCGCCGACGCGCCCCGGATCGTGCCCTTCGGTGTGTCCATGCTCGGCCCCGTCCTGATGGCCTTCGGCACGCCGGAGCAGCAGGCGGAGTACCTGCCCCGCATCCTCGACGGGCGCGACTGGTGGTGCCAGGGCTATTCCGAACCCGGCGCGGGCTCGGACCTGGCCAGCCTCAGGACGCGGGCCGTGCGCGAGGGCGAAAGCTACATCGTGAACGGCCAGAAGACCTGGACGACGCTCGGCCAGCACGCGAACCGCATCTTCTGCCTCGTGCGCACGAAGGCCGAGAGCAAGCCGCAGGAGGCGATCTCCTTCCTGCTGATCGACCTCGACACCCCCGGGATCGAGATGCGGCCGATCCGCCTGATCGAGGGCGGATACGAGGTGAACGAGGTGTTCTTCACCGACGTGCGGGTGCCCGTGGGCAACCTTGTCGGCGCCGAGAACGAGGGCTGGACCATCGCCAAGTTCCTCCTCGGCCACGAGCGGACGGGGATCGCGGGCGTCGGCTTCTCGCTCCAGGCGCTGGAGCAGGTCAAGGCGCTGGCGCGTCGCGTGATCCGGAACGGCCGGCCGCTCATCGAGAACACGCTGTTCGCCGCCCGCCTCGCGCGGGTGGAGGCGGAGCTCGAGGCCATGCGGATCACCAACCTCAGGATGCTGACGCGCGCGCAGGCGGGCGGGCGGCTGACGACCGAGCCCTCGATGCTCAAGGTCAAGGGCACCGTCATCCGGCAGGAAATCAACGACCTCGCGCGCCGCGCGCTCGGCCCCGCCGCCGCGCCCTTCCCGTCCGAGGCGCTCGAGGGCAACCTGGCCGTCGCGCCCGAGGATCACGCGCGCAACGCGGCGAGCTACTTCAACAACCGCAAGATCTCGATCTACGGCGGCTCGAACGAGATCCAGCGCAACATCCTCGCCAAGGGGTTGATGCAGCGATGAACTTCGAGACGGGCGACGACCGCAGGATGCTGGCCGAGACGCTGCGTCGGCACCTGGCCGAGAGCTACGGCTTCGCCCACCGCACCCGCGTCGCCTACGACGCGCCGTTCCACGACCCGGCGGGGTGGCAGGCGCTCTCGGACCTCGGCCTCCTCTACGCCTTCGCGGACGAGGCGGCGGGCGGCATGGGCGGGACGGGATTCGACGTGGCCGTGGTCTTCGAGGAGATCGGCCGCGCCCTCTGCCCCGAGCCGGTGCTGCCCGCGCTTCTGGCCGCGAAGCTCCTCGCGCGGGCGGGCGCGCCGCTCGACGCGCTCCTTTCCGGCGGCGCGCGCTTCGCCGTCGCGATGGGCGAGGCGGATGCGCCCTACGACCTCGACGGGATCGGGGCGGAGGCGCGGGAGAGCGCCGGGGGCTGGACCGTCACGGGGCGCAAGTCCGTGGTCTACGGCGCGGGAGCGGCCGACACGCTCCTCGTCCTCGCGCGCGGGCCGGAGGGGCTGAGCTTCTTCGAGGTCGCCGCGACCGACGCACAGGTCGTCCCCTACGGCATGATCGACGGCGGCCCGGCGGGCGAGGTTCTGCTCGACACGACACCGGCCCGCCCCCTCGCCCTCGACAGGGCCGCCGCCGAGGACGCGCTCGACTGGGCGGCGCTGGCGCTGGCGGCCGAGGCGCTCGGCGCGATGGAGGCGGCCTTCGCGATGCTCGTCGACTACCTCGGCACGCGCAAGCAGTTCGGCCAGCCGATCGGCGCCTTCCAGGCCCTCCAGCACCGCACCGTCGACCTCCGGATCGAGATCGAGCAGGCGCGCTCCATCGTCATCGCCGCCGCCGCCGCGATGGGCGGCCCGGACCAGTCGCACCGCGCGAGCCAGGCCAAGCACCTCGTCGGACGCATCGCCCGGCAGGTCGCCGAGGAGGCGATCCAGATGCACGGCGGCATCGCGATGACCTGGGAATATCCCGTCAGCCACTACGCCAAGCGTCTCGTGATGATCGACCACCAGTTCGGCGACACCGATCACCACCTCGAACGGCTGATCGCCGCCGTGCGGGCGGGCTAGCCGCCGCGCACGATCCCCTCGAAGAAGCCGGTCTCCTCCTCGCCGTCCTCCTCCGGGGGCGCGTCCGGCTCGGCCTCGGTCGCGGCGGCGCAGAGGCGGGCGATGACGCTCTCGGTGGTGATCGTGCCGAGGACGGTGCCCCCCTCTTCCACGACGATGCGCCGCGCGCCGCCCGCCAGCATCTCCATCAGCGCGCGCACGGGCGTCTCGGGGCCCTGGCGCGGACCGAGCGTCTTGGCGTTGCCGACGCCCTTCAGCATCACGTCGCGCGCGGTCAGCACGCCCAGCGGGTTCATGTTGGCCACGAACTCCGCCACGTAATCGCTTGCAGGCGCGGAGAAGATGTCGCGCGGGGTGCCGACCTGCACGATTCGCCCGCCCTCCATGATCGCGATGCGGTTGCCGAGCTTGAAGGCCTCGTCGAGGTCGTGGCTGACGAAGATGATCGTCCGTTTCAGGTCGCGTTGCAGGTCCAAGAGCTCGTCCTGGAGCTTCGTGCGGATCAGCGGGTCGAGCGCCGAGAAGGGCTCGTCCATCAGGAGGATCGGGGCGTCCGTCGCGAAGGCGCGGGCGAGGCCCACGCGCTGCTGCATGCCGCCCGAGAGCTCGCCCACCTTGCGGTCGGCCCAGTCGGAGAGGCCGACGAGGGCGAGCTGCCGCTCGACCTTGGCGTCGCGCTCGGCCGCGCCCGAAAGCTCGAGACCGAAGCCCACGTTCTCGCGCACCGACCGCCAGGGCAGGAGGCCAAACTGCTGGAAGACCATGGCGACGCGCGTTTGCCGGATGCGCCTGAGCGTCGCGGCGTCGGCGTGCGTCACGTCCACCATCCGGTCGCCCATCGACACCTCGACCGACCCGCGCGCGACGGGGTTCAGCCCGTTCACGGCGCGGAGCAGCGTCGACTTCCCCGACCCCGACAGGCCCATGAGGACGAGGATCTCGCCCTCCTGCACCTCGAGCGAGCAGTCGTGGACGCCGAGAACATGGGTCGTCGCGCCCTGGATCTCCTCGCGCGTCGCGCCCTCGTCCGCCATCTGGAGCGCGGGCGCGGGCGCGGGCCCGAACATGATGCAGACGTCGTTGAAGCGGACGGCGGTCATTTCCACTGCACCCTGAGGAGACGGTCGAGCAGGATCGCCACGACCACGATGATGAGCCCCGCCTCGAAGCCGAGGCCGGTGTTGACTTGGTTCAGCGCGCGCACGACCGGCACGCCGAGGCCGGCGGCCCCCACCAGCGCGGCGATCACCACCATCGAGAGCGACAGCA
>NZ_JBQLZP010000529.1:0-4776 GCF_052168335.1 Roseicyclus sp.
TGTTGCCGTTCGACTACTTCTCGGGCAGGCGTGACGACGGCGTCGGCCTCGTGCGGGTCGCGGGCCTCATCGCGGCGGCCCGCGCCGACGCGCCGAACTGCCTTCTCCTCGACAACGGCGACACGCTGCAAGGCGCACCGCTCGGCGATGTGGCGATCAGCGAGCTACTGCCGCGCGGGGTGGAGCATCCGATGATCGCCGCGATGAACGCGCTGGGCTACGACGCGGCGACGCTCGGCAACCACGACTTCGACTACGGCGTTCCCGCGCTCGAGGCGACCTACTCCGCCGCCCTCTTTCCGGTCGTCGTCGCGAATGTCCGCCGCCACGACGGCAGCCCGTTCCGCCCGTCGCACGTGATCCTCGAGCGGCAGGTTCTCGACCGGAACGGCGACAGCGGCGTGATGCGCATCGGCATCACCGGGGTCGTTCCGCCGCAGGTTTCGAACTGGAACCGCACCGCCCTCGGCGGCGTGCTCGAGTTCACCGATCCGCTCGCGGCCGTCGCAGGGGAGGCCGCGCTCATGCGCGCTCGGGGCGCCGATGTGGTTGTGGTGCTCTCGCATGGCGGGATGGAGGACCCCGGCGCGGTCCCCGATCCCCTGGGCCACGAGAATGCCTCGCGCGCCATCGCGGCGCTGGCCGATGTGGACGCGGTCGTGGCGGGCCACACGCACGAGGTCTGGGCGCTCGACGGCGACGTGGACGTCACCCGACGCGCGGCGCCGATCGTGCAGCCCGGCTACGGGGGCTCCCACCTCGGCTGCATCGACCTCGCCCTCGAGAAGCGGCGGAGTTGCGACACGGACGGCTGGAGGGTGGTCAAGGCGCGCGCCCGGGCCGTGTCCGTACGCGATGCGCCACCCGAAGGCGTTCACGGCCTGCGCCGCGTGCTGAGGGCTCAACCGGCGCTCCGCCGGGACGTCGCCGATCACCATCGCGCGACGGTCCGCTTCACCGAGCGGATGCTCGGCGAAACGGCGATGCCGCTCACCACGTATTTCAGCTTCATTGCACCCTGCGCCGCGACCCAACTGGTGGCCGACGCCCAGACCGCCGCAGCCCGCGCGGCAGTGGCCAAGGACGCAGCGTTGTCCCGCCTGAGGCTCCTCTCGGCCGTGGCGCCCTTTCGCTGCGGCGGGCTCGCAGGTCCTCACAACTATACGGACATTCCCGCCGGGCCCTTGCGGCTGCGCCACGCCCACGACCTCTACTGCTACCCCAACCTCCTCGCCATCGTGCTCGTTACGGGGAGCGATCTGCGGCTCTGGCTCGAGCGGTCGGCGTCCATCTACCGGCGGATCGACCCCGACGACCCGCGGACGCAGTTCCTGATCGACCATGCCTTCGCGGGCTACAACTTCGACCGGATCGACGGGCTCACCTACCGGATCGACGTCAGCCGCCCGGCGCGGACCAACGCCGCGGAGGACTGCGTCTACGAGACCGAGGGCCGGGTGAAGGATCTCCGCTACTCGGACGGCACGCCGGTCGCGCCGGGCGACGAGGTGCTCGTCGCGACGAGCACCTACCGCGCGGCGGGCGGCGGCCACTTCCGCATCTCCCGTGCCGCCCGGACGGTGCTCACCGGCACGGACCCCGTACGCGACTACGTCGCGCGCCATATCGCCGAGGCCGGCACCGCCATCGCGCCGGTGCCGAGGCCGACGTTCCGCCTGTGCGGCTTCGGCCGCGCCGAGGTGATCTTCGAGACCGGTCGCGGCGCCCTGCGCCATCCGTGCAGGCTCGCGGACCTCGGGCTCGAAGCTCGCGGGGCGGGCGAGTCGGGCTTCATGCAGTTCGCGCTGAGGGCCTGAACCCGCTACGCGGTTGCACGAAAAATCGGCACACTGCCCGCTTGATGCTCAAGTCTTGCGCGAATCCCTCGCGCCGCCGAGCATGGCATTGACGCCCGCCCGCGCCGGCGTCTGAGTCGAGATGGCGCCCCGACGGGCGCCGCGGACACCCTCGGCATGGCGGCCGCGCCTATTGCGGCACGGGTGCCGGAGTCACTTCAAGGAGGCCAACTTGCTGCACCGTCTGATGCCCCCGATCGCCGTCGCGCTGATCGCCGCGACGCCCGCGCTCGCACAGGATACCGAGATCCAGTTCGCGCTCGACTGGCGTTTCGAGGGCCCCGCCGCGCCCTACTTCCTCGCCATCGACAACGGCCATTTCGCGGCCGAGGGCCTGTCGGTCGAAGTCACTGCGGGCGAAGGCTCGCTCGATGCGATCCCGAAGGTCGCCTCGGGCGCATTCCCGATGGGCTTCGCCGACATCAACAGCCTGATCCGCTTCCTCGACCAGAACCCGGGCGCGCCCGTCACGGCCGTGATGATGGTCTATGACAGCCCGCCCTTCGCGATCGTCGGCCGCGTCAGCCAGGGGATCTCCGGCATCGAGGACCTCGAGGGCTCGATCCTCGGCGCGCCGCCGCCGGACGGGGCATGGGCCCAGTTCCCGATCCTGGCCGCCGTGAACGACATCGACGTCTCGACCATGACGATCGAGGAAGTGGGCTTTCCCACCCGCGAGCCGATGCTCGCCGAGGGCAACGTCGATGCCGTGACCGGGTTCAACTTCTCCTCCTACCTCTCGCTCGCCCGGCTCGGCGTGCCGGAGGAGGACATCACCACGATCATGTTCTCGGACCACGGCGTCGCGCTCTACGGCAACGCGATCATCGCGAACACGAACTTCGCCGCCGAAAACCCCGAAGCGGTGACGGGCGCGCTGCGCGCCATCGCACGCGGCTGGTCGGACGCCATCGCGGACCCCGCGGCGGGTGCGGCGGCGGTCATCGACCGGAACCCGGCGGGAGATGTCGACCTGGAAACCCGGCGCCTGCAGCTCGCGATCGACGGCAACGTGCTCACCGACTACGTGGTGGAGAACGGCATGGGCACCATCGACCCCGAGCGCATGGCCACCGCGCTCGACCAGCTGCGCCTGACCTACGAGTTCCAGAACGAGCCGGACGCGTCGCTCTACTTCACCGACGCCTACCTGCCCGAGGCCGAGGTGCTGATGATCGCGCCGCAGTGACGGCAGGTTGACGAGGGACATCGCCCGGGGCCATCCGTCTTGGCCCCGGGCATCTTTTTGCAGAGGACGGCCATGGCGACTTCTCCCTACATGATCGAGCTGCGCGAGGTGACGCACGCCTACCGCACCAAGGCGGGCCCCCTGCCGGTGCTCGACAACCTCTCGCTGAAGATCCCCGAGAACGCGTTCTGCGCCGTGGTCGGACCCTCGGGCTGCGGCAAGTCCACGCTCACGCGGCTCGTCTCGGGGCTGATGAAGCCCGCGGAGGGGCAGGTCTGGCTGCACTCGCAGCTCGTGACCTCGCCGCGGCCGACCGTCGGCATGGCCTTTCAGAACCCCGTCCTGCTCGAGTGGCGGACGATCCTCCAGAACGTGCTCCTGCCGATGGAGATCGTGAAGTCGCCGATGTCGAAGGCCCAGGCCGAGGAGCGCGCGCGGCACCTCCTCGAGCTTGTCGGCCTGAAGGGCTTCGAGGACAAGCGACCCTCCGAGCTGTCGGGCGGGATGCGCCAGCGGGCGAGCCTCTGCCGCTCGATCATCCACAAGCCCGACGTGCTCATCCTCGACGAGCCCTTCGGCGCGCTCGACGCCTTCACGCGCGAGGACCTGTGGTGCACGATGCACGACCTGCGCGAGGAAGAGCCCTTCACCTGCCTGCTCATCACCCACGACCTGCGCGAGAGTGTCTTTCTCGCCGACCAGGTGGTGGTTCTGTCGGGCAGGCCGGCGCACGCGCAATACGTCCTCGACGTCGACATCCCCGGCAAGCGGAGCCTCGACGACCTCTATACGCCCAAGGCCGTGGAGATGCTGGCCATTCTCCGCCACCAGATCCAGGTCGCGCAGGGCCGCGCCTCGGACGACGAGGCCGCTCCACCGGCGCGGGGCCACGCCATGCCGGGAGCCGCACAATGAACGACGGCCTGCGCAAGTTCCTCGCGCCGACGATCTTCATCGTGGGCATCATCGCGCTCTGGGAATGGGCGGTCTGGGTGAACGACCTGCCGGACTACCGGATGGCCAGCCCCTCGGACCTCATCCCGCGCTTCGTGCGCTTCTGGGACCTCTTCCTCGTCGCCTCGTGGGAGACGCTGTGGCGCACGGTGGTGGGCCTCGCGCTCGCCGTCGTGGTCGGCACCGGCATCGGCATGGTCATGGGCTTCTCCCGCTTCGCGCGCGAGGGGCTCTACCCGATCCTCGTGGGCTTCAACGCGATCCCCAAGGCGACCGTGGTGCCCATCGTCGCGCTGATGTTCGTGGGCCAGCACGACTTCAACACCGTGCTCATCGCCTTCATGATCTCGTTCTTCCCGATCGCGGTCTCGGTCTCCATCGGCCTCTCGACGCTGGAGCCGGAATACCGCGACATCCTGCGGAGCCTCGGCGCGTCGAACTTCACCATCTTCTGGAAGATCGCGCTGCCCAAGACCCTGCCGGAGTTCTTCGGGGCGCTGAAGGTGGCGGTGACGCTCGCCTTCATCGGCACGAACCTGATGGAGATCGTCTCGCCGCACGGGCGCGGCCTCGGGGCGCTGTTCGACTCGGGCCGGATCAGCGCGGATTATCCGCTGATGTTCGCGGTCCTCTTCGCGCTCGCGGCGCTCGGCATCCTGCTGTTCTACGTGGTGGTGTTCCTCGAGCGCACCTTCGCGGGCTGGGCGGAGCGCTCGCCCGGCTGACGCACGGGGGGCGCGACCGCCTCAGAGGCGGGGCGCCCCGAACGTGTCGCAG
>NZ_JBQLZP010000530.1:0-2971 GCF_052168335.1 Roseicyclus sp.
AGCGGGCCGGGGAGGGTGGCTTCCGTCACCGTGCGGAGCGCCATGTGCCGCCCCATCGCCCGGGCGAGGCCCGGCACGAAATCCTCCGGCAGGGGGGCGCCGGCCGACGGCACCACGCAGTAGGTCCGCGCGGGCGGCCGGCCCGGGTCCGGCACGACGCGCGCCGAGGTCCGCGCGAGCCGCGCGGCCAGCTCCGCCGCGATGGCGCGCTGGAGGCCCGGCGTCTCGGCGCAAAGGACGTCGAAAGATGCCGCGTCGATCCTGAGGACCACCGCGTCCCGCGCCGCCACAACGTCCGCCGTGCGCACCCCGCCCGAGAGGAACCCGATCTCGCCGATGACGCCGCCCGCGCCGATCTCGGCCAGGTCCACGCCCGCGCGGCGCACCGCGAAGCGGCCGGTCTCGACGAGATACATCGCCTCGGCCGGCTCGCCCGCCGCGATCAGCCGCGTGCCCCGCGGCACCGTCTCGCGCACCAGACGCCCCAGCGCCGGCCCCTCGAGTAGCGTGAAGAGCCCCTCCGCCTCTGTCGCCTCCATCCCCCCCAACCTCGCTACGAAAAGACTGAAATCGCACCATACATGCGGTGACGCCTCGGGCCAGCCCAAAGAGCGTTCCGGCTCAGCGCTTCTCGAAGGCGAGGAGGAGGTTGTTCGCCGGCATCCGCACCGTTTCGACGTGCCGAAGCCCCGCCGCGACGAGGGTGGAGACGGCCCAGACCACGTCCTTGTAGCCGATGGCGGGATCGCGCGCCCGGAGGCTGGCGTGGAAGGCGGCGTCGCCCTCGCTCGTCGTCTCCCCGTCGCGCAGGAAGGGGCCGTAGACCGCGGCGATCCCGCCCGGCGCGAGGACGCGCGCGATGCCGTCGAGCGCCGTGGCGGCGCCTTCGTCGGAGACGAGGTGCAGGAGGTTCACCAGCACGACGAGACCGGCCGGCGCCTCGCCCGCCGCCCAGCCGGGCCGCGTCACGTCGAGCGCGCGGGGCGGAGCGACGTTCGACAGCCCCTCGGCGGCTGTCCAGGCCGCGATGGAGGCGCGCTGGTCCGGGTCCGGGTCGGTCGGATGCCAGTCGAGCCCCGGCATGAGCGCGGCGAAGCGCACCACGTGCTCGCCGCTGCCCGAGGCGATCTCGAGCGCGCGGCCTGCGCGCGGCGCGAGCCGGACGAGCTCGCGCGCGATGTCCTCCCGGTTGCGGAGCGCGGCGGGCGCGCTCCGGCGCGCATCGGTCTGCCCGGCCGACATGCGGTCAGCGCGCGCTTTCCATGATGATGGCGAGCGCGCCCGAGGCCTCGAGCCGCCCGTAGAGCCAGTCGCGCATCCCGCACTCGGCATAGGCCGCCTGGAATTCGGCCGGTGTCATGCCCTCCGGCGTCTCGAGCTGGAGGCTGCTCAGGTCCGCCGTGCCGGTCGCCGCCTCGGTCGTCTCGGCATAGCTCTCGAGCAGACGCTCGACGCCCGCCGCCCCGGCCCGCGTCTCGACCTCGGCGAGAAGGCAGGCGGCGTTCGCCCGCATCGGTTCGTCCCATTCGACGGAGGGGAGGTAGCCCGCGAGCGCCGGGATCTGGGCCTCGAGCGCGCCGAGGACGACTTCGTTCATCCGCTCGTCCAGCACCTCGAGGCGCTCGAGCGCCGATTGCGCCGCGGCCGGACCGGCGGCGAGCGCGAGGCCGGCGGCGAGGCAGGCAGTGGCCAGGGGTCGGGTCATGCGCGTTTCCTTCATGGTTCCGGTGCGTTCGGGCGCCGAGAAGATCGGGCGAGTCGCCGCCCGCGGCAAGGGAGGGCGCAGCGGAAGGGCGTCAGGCGGCGGGAATCCCCCCGCCCCTCAGCCGGTCCGGGCGAAGCGCCGCCACGACATCCGCGTCGAGCTCCGGCTGCCGTCCCGCCACGAGGTCGGCCACGAGCCGGCTCGCCGCGGGCGCGGTCTGGAAACCGTAGCCGCCCTGGCCCGCGACCCATACGAAGTCCTCCCGCCCGGGCTCGGGACCGAGGACGAGGCCGCGATCGGGCGCGAAGGTCCGGAGCCCCGCCCAGCTCGCCGAGATCCGGGTGACGGGTTCGGTCACGAAGGGCTGGTAGCGCGCGATCCCCTCGGCCAGGACCATGTCCTCCGGCCAGGCGTCGTGCGGCGCATCGACCGGATCCTCCTCGGCGGGCGAGACGATCCAGGCGCCCGCGTCGGGCTTGGCGTACCAGCTCTCGCCCGCGCCGAGGAGCATCGGCCAGCCGCGCACGTCACGGCCCCCGGGCGCGGGCATCCGCGCGATGGAGCGGCGGAGCGGCGTCAGGCCGAGCGGCGCGATCCCCGCCATGGCCGCGATCCGGTCGGCCCAGGCCCCCGCCGCGTTCACCAGGACGCGGCCCTCGCGCAGCTCGTGGCGGAAGGCGACGCGCCAGAGGCCCCCCTCCCGCGCGATCCGGTTCACGCGGGCGCCGATGAGGATCTCGCCGCCCGCCGCCCGGATCGTGCGGGCGAAGTGCTGCACCATCCGGTCGGTGTCGATGTCGAGCGCGTCCTCGTGCCAGCCGGCGCGGGTGACATGGCCCGTCTCGAGGATCGGCACCCGCGCGACCGCCTCCGCCGGCGACATGGCCTCCAGACCCATGGCGCGGATGTCCGCATCGGCCTGCGCCTCTTCGCCCGGCCCCCCCAGAAGCAGGAGCCCCCGGGGCGAGAGGAGCCCTCCGTCGAGGCTGTCGTGCTCGGCGCGGGAGGCGCGGTTCAGCGCCACCGTGACCGGATGACCGTAAGCCGCCTCGTAGAGCGCGGCCGAGCGGCCCGACGCGTGATAGGCCAGCGCATCCTCGCCCTCGAGGAGGAGGACGGAACCCAGCTCGGAGAGGCGCGCCCCCGCCGAGGTTCCCGCGATGCCGCCGCCGATGACGATGAAATCATGTACCATCGGCTAGGGATGGCACGGATGTTCCCTTCCGGACAAGTGGAGGGCGCGCGCGATCGCGCAAGCCGGGGCCG
>NZ_JBQLZP010000531.1:0-7431 GCF_052168335.1 Roseicyclus sp.
GAACGGCGCAGGCAAGTCCACCCTGATGAAGATTGCGTCCGGCCTTTTCCTTCCTGATGCGGGCGAGATCCGTCTCGATGGGCGGGCCGTCCGCTTCGGCAGCCCGAAGGACGCAAAGGCCGCGGGGATATTCACGGTTTTCCAGGAGCTGACCGTCCTTCCCAATCGCACCGTCGCCGAGAACCTCCTGATCGGACGCGAGCCCTCGCGCGTGGGCGGCCTATGGCTCGACCGGCGCGCGTTGAACGCGGAGGCGCAGGGCATCCTCGACCGGCTCGGGATCGACCTTGACGCCGGCATGGATGCAGGTGCCCTTTCGACCGGGCAGCGTCAGATGGTCGAGATCGCGCGCGCCAGTGCGCAGAACCCGAAGGTGCTGATCCTAGACGAGCCGACGTCATCCCTCGGCCGGACCGAGGAGGAGCGCCTCTTTTCCATCGTCCGGCGCCTCAAATCGGAAGGCGTCGGCATCGTCTACATCACGCACCGCATGTCCGAAGTCTTCATGCTCTCCGACCGCATTACGGTGCTTCGAGATGGCCGCTTCGTGCTGTCGGGAGAGACCATGGCGCTCGACCGCCCTGCCCTCATCCGCGCCATGGTGGGCCGGGATGTCTCGGAGGATCGCCACGGGACCGATGCCAGCGCCTTGCCCGTGGCGCTCGAGGCGAAGGGACTCGCGAGGGCGCCGGCGGTTCACGGCGCTGACCTGAGACTCCACGCGGGCGAAGTCCTCGGCGTCGCCGGTCTCATGGGGTCCGGCCGCACCGAGATCGCGCGCCTTCTTGCAGGGATCGATCGGCCTGACGAGGGCATTATGGCGCTCTTCGGCGAACCCTACGCGCCCCGCGACATCCGCGAGGCGATGGCGTCCGGGGTCGCTTACGTGTCGGAGGACCGAAAGGGCCTCGGCCTCGTGCTCGCGCTGCCCATTGCCGACAACATCGCGCTGCCTAGCCTAGGGCGGTTGTCACGGCGCGGCGTGGTGACACCGGGAAGGATCCGGAAGCTCGCCCAAGAATGGATGAAGACGCTCGGCGTTCGCGCCGCAGGCCCTTCCGTCGCCGTGGGCACATTGTCCGGGGGCAACCAGCAGAAGGTGTCGCTCGCCAAGTGGCTCGCGACCCGGCCGAGGGTAATCCTGCTCGACGAGCCGACCCGCGGCGTCGACGTCGGCGCAAAAGCCGAGATCTACGGGCTCATCCGTGAAATGGCGGCCGACGGCGCAGCTGTGCTCGCGATCTCCTCCGAACTGCCGGAACTCCTCCAGATCTCGGACCGGATCGCAGTGGTCGCGCAGGGGCGCATCGCGGGCGTCCTGCGCGCGAGTGAAGCCACGGAGGAGAACCTTCTCGATCTCGCCTTCAGCGAGGGGAAGGCGGCATGAGTGTCGCCACGCGTTCGAAGTCCAGTCGGCGCCTCGCAGGATTGTTGCGCGACGCCCTGCCATATGTGGGGCTTCTCGCGGTCGTCGTCTTCTTCAGCCTGTCCTCGGAGTTCTTTCTGAACCTGCGGAATTTCGAGCGACTCGTCACCGACAGCGCTACGCTCATGCTCGTGGCCTTCGGCATGACCCTCGTGATCCTCCTGGGCGAGATAGATCTGAGTGTCGGCGCCGTCGTTTCGCTCCTGGCGGTGATCCTGGCGCAGTTGATGGCGAACGGTGCGGCGTGGCCGGTTGCCGTGTTCGCCGTTCTATTGCTGGGCCTTGTCATCGGCCTCCTCAACGGCGCAATCACGGTCATCGGCGATATACCGTCGTTCATCGTCACACTCGGCATGATGGCGGTGGCGACCGGGCTGGCCTACGTCTTCACCGGATCAATCTCCGTCGCGATCATGAGCGAGCCATTCCTCGTCCTGTTCTACGACGCGACGTTCCTTCGGTTGCCCGTGCCCCTCTGGATCGTGGCCTCCGCATTCGTTGCGACGATCCTGTTCCTCGGCCGAACCGTGCCGGGACGGGAGCTCTTCGCCGTCGGCGCAAATCCGGCCGCAGCGCGTCTGTCCGGGGTCCCTGTGCGGCGTCGCAAGATCACGGTCTTCGCGATCATGGGAGTGCTCGTCGCGCTGGCGGCGGTCCTGTCGGCGGCGCGCCTCGGATCCGGGGCACCGGCCTCGGTGCCGGCGCTCACACTCGACGCGATCGCGGCGGTGATCATCGGCGGCGCGAGCCTCTTCGGCGGGCGCGCCTCGCTCGTGAGAACGCTGATGGGCGCTGCCCTCATCGCGGTCCTGAACAACGGCATGGTCCTGATGAACGTCAACATCGACGCGCAATACATCGTGAAAGGGCTCATCATCCTGCTCGCGGTGGTGCTGGAGCGACTTGCGAGCGGGGCGCCGCCATGACGCTGTCGCGCGCGAACCTCGCGGATTACGGGCTGATCCTCGCGCTCATCATGATCGTAGGGGCGCTCATGGTCCTGAGCCCGGCGTTCCGCGATCCCGCGAACCTCATCGGGATCGGCCGCCAGGTCGCGATCCTCGGGATCGCGGCGGCCGCGATGACATTCGTGATACTGGCGGGCGAAATCGACCTGAGCGTCGGGGCCGTCGCCTCCGCTGCTGCCGTCGTCACCGCGCTCGCCCTTGCGCAGGGGTGGGGAGCGCTCGCGATCCCCGTGGGGCTCCTCGTCGGTGCGGGCTTCGGTCTCCTGAACGGCTTGCTCGTCGTGCACGTCGCGGTGCCGAGCTTCATCGCGACGCTCGTGAGCTTCTTCATCGCACAGGGCGTGGCGCTGACGCTAACGGGGGGCCAGACGATCCTGTTCTCTGCCGACTGGTTCCGCGCGCTCTTCGCCACGGGAAGCTTCTTGGGCAACCAGTCCGCGTTCTGGTGGCTGGTGCTCGTCGCGCTGACCCTTTGGTGGCTGCTCGCGCGAACCCGCTTCGGTTCAAACACCTATGCGCTCGGCGGCGACGCAGAAAGCGCCGCGATGCTCGGATTGCCCGTGGGCCGTTTGCGCATAGCCATCTTCACCATGACCGGCGCGCTGATGGGGATCGTCGGCATGATCCTGATCGCCCGCATTGGCAACGCCCGCGCCGATGGCGCCATTGGGCTGGAGTTCGATGCCATCGCCGCGGCGGTGATCGGCGGCACGCGTCTCGGGGGCGGCTATGGCTCGATGCCGCGGACGATGCTCGGTGTCCTGCTGATCGGGGTCCTTAACAACGGCCTCGCGATCCTGAACGTGGACTTCAATACGCAACAGGTCATCAAGGGCATCCTGGTCGTGGGCGTCGTCCTGATCGACCGCTGGGCAAGAGGACGGGAGGGAGCGGCATGAGCGCAGTCGTGAACGGCGGAATCGAGCAGCTGGCCACGGGTTTGAGCTTCACGGAGGGTCCGGTCTGGCTGGCGGAGCACGCCTGCCTGCTCTTCACCGACATTCCCGGCAACGCGATCCTCCGCTGGTCCGAGAACAGAGGCGTCTCTACCTGGATGGAGAACGCCCATTTCGCAATCGGGCTGAGCCGCGATCAGGAGGGCCGGGTTCTGTCATGCGAGCATTCGCGACGGTGCCTCTCGGCGCTGTCGCTCGGGCCGGACGGAAGGCTCGCCGGGCGGGAGGTCCTCGCCGGCAGCCACGAGGGACGCGTGCTCAACTCCACGAACGACGTCATCTGCACCAGTGAGGGGACCGTCCTCTTCACCGATCCGCCCTTCGGCGTGCGAACCCTCGTGGGCGAGCTTCACGGCTATCAACAGGCGCAGGAGATCGAGGGGGCCTTCGTCTTCGCCGTCGGTGAGGGGCCGGATGCACCACACCCGGTGGTGACGGACATCTACCGGCCCAACGGTCTGTGCCTCTCGCCGGACGAGAAGGTGCTTTACGTCTCGGACAGTTCCACAACCCATCACAAGGTCATCGCCTTCGACTATGCCTCGGGAACCGCCTCGAACGCGCGAGACTTCGCGGTGATGCCGGTCGGTGTCCCGGACGGGATGCGCGTGGATGCGGAAGGACGGCTTTGGGTCGCGGGCGGGGACGGCGTCTACGTCTGGGATGCCGAGGGTCGCCAGGTGGCGCATGTCCCGGTGCCAGAGATGGTGACGAACCTCGAGTTCGGTGGCCCTGATCTGTCGGATCTCTACATCACGGCCACCACTTCGCTCTATCGCGTCGCGACCACGACGCGGAGCGGACGCGCCTGGTGACAGGGACTCAAGCGGTTCGGTAGACAGCCCCGCGCCGCGTCACATCGGAAACAAGCTCCATGTCTTCGGCGTTCAGGCCGACCGACGAGTCACGGGCCTCCTGCCCAGGATACCCGATCGCGCGGCGCACCTCGGGCTGCATGAAATAGGCGTTTGCAAGCACGATCGAGAGTGCACCGAAGCCCTCCGGATCCCGCTGCGCCAACGCCTCGATGGCGGGCAGGTCATCCGTTTCCCCTTTCAGGGCAAGGAAGCGCCTGAGGGGAGCGAGCCGTGAAGAATCTATGCGCAGCACCTCCTCCACGGGCGTGTCCTGAAGCCTGAGATCGGCGGCGCCGGGTTGTCCCGCACCGCCCGGGATCATTATGCGCGCCAGGGCCGCAAGGCGCGCGCGTTCTTCCCTGGTCAAGGTCATGCTGCCGGTTCCAGGTCGGCCCGCGCCTCGATCAACCGGAGGACCGAGCGCGCGGCAACCGCCATGATCGTGGCCGTGGGGTTCACACCGGACGATGTCGGGAAGGTGCTGCCATCCATGATATAGAGGCCGGGAACATCGTGGACCGCGCCATGCTGGTCCACGACGGAGGTTTCGGCATCCTCGCCCATCACGGCCGTTCCCATCAGGTGCCACCCGCAGTCACGGATGAGCGGCGTCACCTCGGTCTCGACGGCGCCGGCGGCTTCCATCGCCTCGACCGCCCGCGCCGTGTGGAAGGCCAGCATGCGGCGTGTGTTCTCGGACATGGCGTAGACGATCTTCGGCGCGGGAAGGCCATCGCTGTCGACAAGGCTCTCCGAAAGCTCGACCCGGTTCCGCTCGTCCGGCAGATCCTCGCCGATGATGCCCCACTCGAAGCTCCGGCCGAACTTGCGCGCGACGCGCTCGTGGAGTGCGCCTCCCCAACCGCCGGTCAGCGTGCCCCCGGTATAGCCCGCGCGGAAACTCTGCGGGCCGCCCGCCGGCATGCAGTTCCACTTGGCGCCCCGCAGGAAGCCGCGCGAGGCGTCCGTCTCGTAGAACTGCATCGAGGTCAGGATCTGCCCGGCGGGTCCGACCCAGCTTTCGAGATCTTCGTCGAACGTGCCCATCACGCCCGCATAGGGATGCATCATAAGCCGTCTCCCGACGAGGCCGGAGCGGTTGCCGAGGCCGGACATCAGAAGCAGCCGCGGCGTCCCGACGCCGTTGGCGCAGAGGATGATGACATCGCCCCGCGCGCGGTGGCGCGCCCCCTTCCGGTCGATCCAGACCACGGCGTGCGCCCTGCCCCGCCCATCGGTCTCGATCTCGGCCGCGCGTGCCCCCGTCACGAGCCGCACGCCGAGCGCCAACGCTTCGGGCCAGTGCGTGCGGTCGGGGGTGGCCTTGGCTCCGTCCGAACAGCCAGTGCCGCAGGTTCCGCGAAGCACGCAGGGCTGAAGGTCGCGATAGGCGCGAGACGGGATCGCGTTAGAACCTGGCCACCAGTGCCAGCCGAGCAGGTTCATGCCCGACGCCGCCCTGCGCCCGACCTTGCCCATCGGAAGCGGCGGCAGCGGGCACGGCGCGCCGTCGGGATAGGCCGGGTTGCCGCTGAGGCCGGAGACGCCCATCGCCTCCTCGACATAGGCGTAGAATGGCGCGAGGTCTTCATAGCCGAATGGCCAGTCCCGCGCGACACCGTCAAGCGTGTGGACGCGAAAATCCGACGGCATGAACCGCATCCAGTGCGCGCCATAAATGAGGGCCGCGCCTCCGACCCCGGCAAACATCAGCGGGTTCACATCCGATGCCGCCGTGTCGATGGGATAATCCTGGGCACGTCCGCGCACGTTCGGGTTCGGGTGCCATCGCTTCAGCTGCGTAAGCTCCCATTCCGGGCGGGCGCCGTCGAACTCTTCTGCCGCGACCCAGTCCCCCTGTTCCAGAACGGTGATGCGCATCCCGGCGCGCGCCAGTTCGAGGGCCGCGACTGCGGCGGAGGGGCCCGCACCCACGATGACGACGTCGCTCTCCATGGTCATTGTGCGAGCGAGACTCCGGTGTCCGGGTCGAACAGGTGGACACGATCGGGTGCGATGGTCAGCCCGATGGTATCCCCCCTCTGGTGCCGTGCCGTTCCGTCGGTCGTGACGAGCAGTTCTGGTGCTCCCTCGGTGAACAGATAGGTCGTGGAGCCAGTGGGTTCGACCGCTCCGATCCGTGCGCAAATCGCACCCGGCGCGTCCGGCGGGCCCACAAGGAGATGCTCCGGACGCAGGCCGACGACAACCGCGCGCCCGGGCTCTGCAGGCATGGCAAGAAGAAGATCTGGCGCGCCGACCATTTCGAGGGTCGCGGCGCGGCCGTCGTCCCGTATCTTTCCCTCCACGAAGTTCATCGCCGGGCTGCCGATGAAACCGGCGACGAAGCGGTTCGCCGGCCGGTCATAGAGCTCCATCGGCGGTCCCTGCTGTTCGATCCGCCCGGCCTGTAGCACGACGACATGGTCAGCCATGGTCATCGCCTCGATCTGGTCGTGCGTGACGTAGACCGAGGTTGCGCCGATGCGGTCGTGAAGCGCTCGAACCTCCTTGCGCATCCGGACACGCAGAGCGGCATCGAGGTTCGAGAGCGGTTCGTCGAAAAGGAAGGCTTTCGGCTCCCTGATGATGGCGCGGCCCATGGCGACGCGCTGCCGCTGACCACCGGACAGCTCCCTCGGCTTTCGGTCGAGCAGAGCCTCCAGTCCGATGATCGCGGCCACCTCGTCGGCGGCCTTCGCGCGGTCAGCCTTGGAGACGCCCTTCAGGCGCAGCGCGTAAGTGAGGTTTTCGCGCACCGTCATGTGCGGGTATAGCGCGTAGGACTGGAACACCATGGCAAGATCGCGCTTGCGTGGCGGGCGATCGTTCACCACCTCGCCCGCGATCCTGAGCTCTCCCGCCGAGATGCTCTCGAGACCCGCGATGGACCGCAGGAGCGTGGACTTGCCGCACCCCGACGGCCCCACGAGGGCGACGAACTGTCCCTTGGGGATCGAAAGGTCGATGTCCTTGAGGGCGTGAAAGCTGCCATAGTGTTTCTGGACACTTCTCAGTTCGATCTGTGCGGTCATTTCAGCGCTCCCGCGGTGAGGCCATTGACGATCTGGCGCTGCAGGATGACGAAGGCTGCGAGCACCGGGGTCACGTAGGTGGCCGCGTAGGCCATGATCGCGTTCCAGTTCACCTGGTTGGGCTGCAGGTAATTGGTCATGCCGATGGAGGCCGGCTGCAGCCGGTTGTCGGCAATGATCGACGCGGAA
>NZ_JBQLZP010000532.1:0-2387 GCF_052168335.1 Roseicyclus sp.
CACGTCCTCGGCGCGCTTCCAGCCATCCTGTCCCTGCGTCCAGACGAGCGTCTCGCGGGTCAGCGCGCCGTCGGTCACCATGCGCCCGAGCGAGGCCTTGGAGAAGGGGCCCTTCGTCTGGCCGTTCTCGGCGATGTGCCAGACATGCTCGACCGGGAGCGGCGGCGGCGCGGGGGGCTGCGGGGCGGCGCCGGTCGCGGCCCAGGGCCCGGTCTGCGCCATCTGGTTGGCCATCGCCATGCCCATGCCCATGCCGAGGCCCGCGCCCATGCCGCCGCCTCCGCCGGGGTTCTCGGCGGCCGCGCGCATCGCCTCGGCGGTCTGGAACTGCTGGTACTTGGTGAGGTCGCCCACCACCCCCATCGAGGTGCGGCGGTCGAGCGCCTCCTCGACGGCGGGGGGAAGCGAGACGTTCTCGATGTAGAGCTCGGGCAGCGTCAGGCCGTATTGCGCGATGGTCTCGGAGATGCGCGTCGCCACCATGCGGCCGAACTGGTCGGTGTTGGCCGCCATGTCGAGGACCGGGATGCCCGAGGAGGCGGCGACGCGGCTGAACTCCTGCACGATGATGTTGCGGATCTGGAAGGTGACCTCGTCGGTCGTGAACTCGCCGTCGGTGCCGACGATCTCGGTCATGAAGCGGCCCGCGTCCGCGACCTTCACCGTGTAGGTCCCGAAGGCCCGGAGGCGCGTCGGCCCGAACTCGGGGTCGCGCAGCATGATCGGGTTCTTCGTGCCCCACTTGAGGTTGGTGAAGCGGTTGGTGTTGACGAAGTAGATCTCGGACTTGAAGGGCGACTTGAAGCCGTGGGACCAGTGCTGGAGCGTGGTCATGATCGGCATGTTGTTGGTCTCGAGCATGTAGAGACCGGGCGTGAACACGTCGGCGAGCTGGCCCTCGTGGATGAAGACCGCCGTCTGCCCCTCGCGCACCGTCAGCTTGGCGCCGTACTTGATCTCGTGGCCGTGCCGCTCGAAGCGCCAGACCATCGTGTCGCGGGTGTCGTCCGTCCACTCGATGACGTCGATGAACTGGCCGGAGAGGAAATCGAAGATCGGCATGGCTTTGTCTCGCACTGGAACCCGGGTGTCGGGCGGAAGGATAGGCAGTTTGGCCGCCCCGCGCTAGAGCGTGAGGCGGACCATGGCGAAGGCGAGGAGGCCGCCCGCGAGCGTGGCGGCGGCGCAGATGCCGAGGGTCCGCGACAGGACCGCGCCTTCGCGCCCGACGAGGCCGACGGTGGCGGACCCCGCGATGATGTTGTGCGGCGCGATGACGTTGCCGACGGCGGCGCCGAAGCCCTGCGCGGCGGCCAGCGGGACGGGGGCGTAGGCGAGGCTCGCCGCCACGCCGGTCTGGAACTCGGTGAAGAGGATGTTCGACGCGGTGGCCGATCCGGTGACGAAGGTGCCGAGCACGCCGATGAGCGGTGCGAGGAGCGGCCAGAACACGCCCGCCGTCGCCGCCGCCTCCGCCAGCGCGTCGATCAGGCCGCCATGGACCATGACGCGGCTGAGCGCGAGCATGGCGAGAAGCGCCAGCGCCACGGGCAGGATGCGGGACAGCGCGCCGCCGAGCGCGGGGCCGAGCGCGGCCGCCCGGCCGGTCGCGAGCGCGCCGAGGGCGAGGCCCGCGAAGAGCAGCGTTCCCGGGTGGTAGAGGGGCGCGATGCCGCCCGAGAAGCGCGCGCCGAGGCTCCAGCCCAGGACGAGGGAGGACAGCGCCTCCTGCACCGGGCCGACGAGGCGGGTCGCGAGGACCAGCGCGAGGATCGCGCCGTAGGGCGCGAGGTCGCGGAGGAGCGGCCCGGCCTCCGGCGCGCTGCCGCCCCGCAGGCGGAGGAGGACGGTCGCGAAGACGAGGAGGCCGACCAGCGCGCCGCCGAGGCTCGGCAGTTCCGGCCCGGTCAGCGCCGCGAGGCCGACCGAGGGCAGGACGAAGGCCGCCCAGGCGAGCGCGGTCCAGCCGATGTCGGCGCGTGTCAGCGGACCGTCGCCCGCGAGGCGCACCGTGGCCAGCAGCAGGATCGGCGAGACCAGCGCCTGCATCGCGGCGACCGTCCCCGCGAGGGCCGTGGGCGAGAGCCCGGTAAGGTCCACCTGCGCCAGCGTCGGCGTGCCGACGGCGCCGAAGGAGACGCCCGCCGCGTGGCCCAGGAGCGCCAGCACCACCGCCCGGACCGGCGGATAGCCGAGCCCCGCCAGAAGCGGCGCGGCGAGCGCCACGGGCGTCCCGAAGCCCGCCGCCCCCTCCATGAAGAGGCCGAAGAACCACGCGATGAGGATCGCCTGGAGCCTGCGGTCCGCCGTCAGCCCGGTCAGCGCCACGCGGATGCGCTCGAGCGCGCCGGTGCGGGACTGGAACTCGTAGAGGGCCAGCGCCGGGA
>NZ_JBQLZP010000533.1:0-5320 GCF_052168335.1 Roseicyclus sp.
GCCAACCTCGCGACGCAGCGGATCGTGCTGTCGGACGCCGAGGTGACGGGCGGGCGCTTCTTCGCGGCACTGGCCGCCGGGACGCTGGTGGGCCTCGTGGTGAAGTACCTGCTCGACAAGCGCTGGATCTTCTACGACACGACGCGCGGCGCGCGGGCGCAGGGCGCGCAGTTCCTGCTCTATGCGCTGATGGGCGTGGCGACGACGGCGATCTTCTGGATCACCGAGACGGCGGCCTGGATGATCTGGCGCACCGATCTCGCGCGCGAGGCGGGGGCGGTCCTCGGCCTCAGCATCGGCTATCTCACGAAATACCTGCTCGACCGCCGCTTCGTCTTCCGCAACGCGGGGACGCCCGCATGACGAAGCTGTCGGGCTGGGGGCGGACGCCGGTGGCCGATGTCCGCGTGCGCAGGGCGCGGAGCGAGGCGGACGTCGCCCGCGCGCTGGCCGAGGGTCCGCTCATCGCCCGGGGCAACGGCCGCTCCTACGGCGACACGGCGATGAGCCCCGGCGTCACCCTCGCCATGGGCGGCATGGACCGCCTCCTCTCCTTCGACGCGGAGACCGGGACGCTCGTGGCGGAGGCCGGCGTGCTTCTGGGCGACATCATCGAGACCTTCCTGCCGCGCGGCTGGTTCCCCCTCGTCACGCCGGGGACCAAGTTCGTCAGCCTCGGCGGCGCCATCGCGGCGGATGTCCACGGCAAGAACCACCATCGCGACGGAAGCTTCCGCGCCTGCGTGGCCTGGGTCGAGGTCATGGACCACCTCGGACAGGTCCGTCGCATCACGCCCGCGGAGACCGAGGCGTTCGAGGCCGTCTGCGGCGGCATGGGCCTCTCGGGCGTCATCCTGCGCGCCGCGATCCGGCTGCAACCCGTCAAGAGCGCCTGGATCGTGCAGGAGACCATCCCCGTCCCCACCGTCGAGGCCGCCATCGACGCCTTCGAGGCGCGGCTCGACGTGCCCTATTCGGTCGCCTGGATCGACTGCACCAGCCGCCCGCCGGGACTGGGGCGGAGCCTCGTGATGCTTGGCCGCCATGCCGAGCCCCCGGACCTCCGTGGCGACCGGCGGCGCAACCCCTTCGCCTGGCCGCGCAAGCGCAAGCTCCGCGTGCCTGTCGACTTCCCGCGCTTCGCGCTCAACCGCGTCAGCGTCCATGCCTTCAACGCGCTCTACTTCCGCATGGGCGCGCGCAAGGCGGGACAGGCGATCGTGGACTGGGACACCTACTTCTATCCTCTCGACTCGATCCTCGAGTGGAACCGGATCTACGGGCGCGCGGGCTTCTACCAGTTCCAGTGCGCCCTGCCGCTGGAGAGCGCGCGTGTCGGCCTGCACCGGATGCTCGAGGACATCTCCGGGACCGGCCTCGCCAGCTTCCTCTCCGTCCTCAAGCGCTTCGGCGCGGACGAGAGCCGCCTGTCCTTCCCGATGGAGGGCTACACGCTCGCCCTCGACTTCCCGGCGAACGACCGCAGCCGCGCGCTCCTCGAACGGCTCGACCGCATCGCCATCGACCATGGCGGGCGCTTCTACCTCGCCAAGGACGCGCGGATGAGCGAAGCGACCGCCCTCGCCGCCGATCCCCGCCTCGCCGCGTTCCGCGACCTGCGCCGCGCGCGCGGCTGGTCGGAGCGCTTCGTCTCCCTGCAATCCGAAAGGCTCGGCCTGTGAGCAATTCCGTCCTCATCCTCGGCGCGGCCTCCGGCATGGCGCGCGCCATCGCCCGCAGTTTCGCCGCCGAGGGCCACGCGATCCGCCTCGCCGCGCGCGACGTCTCCCGGCTCGAGGCCGACCGCGCCGACCTGATGACGCGCCACGGCGTCGAGGTGACGCTGCACGAGTTCGACGCGCTCGACCTCGACGGCCACGCGGCCTTCGTCGCGGGCCTGCCCGAGCTGCCCGAGATCGCGGTCTGCGCCGTCGGCGCGATGGGCACGCAAGCCGAGAACGCCGCCGACCCGACGGCGGGCGCCATGGTCATGCGCGCGAATTTCGAGGGGCCCGCCGCGATCCTCGCGCATCTCGCCAACGGCATGGAGGAGCGCGGCTACGGCACGCTCGTCGGCATCTCCTCCGTCGCGGGGGAGCGGGGGCGCGCCGCGAACTACGTCTACGGCTCGGCCAAGGCGGGCTTCACCGCGTTCCTGTCCGGCCTGCGCAACCGGCTGGCGAAGAAGGGCGTCCACGTCGTCACGGTCCTGCCCGGCTTCGTCGCGACGGCGATGACCGAGGGCATGGACCTGCCCGAGAAGCTGACCGCCCAGCCCGAGGAGGTGGCCGCCGCCATCGTGAAGGCGGTGAAGAGGCGGAAGAACGTGATCTACGTCCGCCCGATCTGGCGAATCGTCATGGCGGTGATCAAGGCGATCCCCGAGCCCATCTTCAAGAAGACGAGCCTCTAGCCCGGAGACAGGCCGGACAAGGGCGGATTTGGGCGCGAATCCGGCCCTTCGGCCCCGTTTCGCAGGCGGGAATCCGCCAAGCGCGCAAGGGGCCCGGGAAAACCCGCCCGCGCATTGTTGTTAAATTGGCACTTCCTGCGTAGCGCTATGGTCCATGAATGGGTCAGACGGCGCAGCCTTCATGGCGCGCATCCGGGGCATAAGCGGCATACGCCTGCACTCTGTCGACACGGTCATCGCGACCGTCGCCGCCTCTGCGGTCGTGTCCGCCTTCTGCTCTTTCGTGGTGGTCTCCAACGTCTACGATGCGCTCCACGGGCCTCGGCCGGCCGTGACCGAGACCGCGCGGGCCGAGCCCGCGCCCGCCCCCGCCCGCCGTCATCCGGTTGCCGAAACGGCGCACGGCATCGCCGCCCTCTCCCGCTTCGACGACCCCGCGCTTTCGGCACGCACGCCCGCCGTCCCCGGCGAGGTGGAGCTCGTCGCGCGCCTGCCGCAGATCTACCGGCCCCCGGCCGCCGCCCCCGCGCCGGTCGCGCCGCTGCCGGCGCTCGCGCTCCGCGCGCCCCTCGCACGGCCCGAGAGCCTTGCGGCGGGCATCGCCGCGCGCGCCATCGCGACGCCCGAGGAGGCTCCGGTGAACCCGCTTCTCGTCGCGGTCAGCCCGCGTCCCTCCGCACGCCCCGCCGATCTCGTGGCGCGCGTCTCGACCCGCGCGCCGACCGTCGCCGCCGCGATCGAGGTCGCGCGCGCCGAGGCGCCCGGCGCCGCCCTGCCCCCGATCTCGGACGAGCCCGCCCGCCTCTTCCCGCCGCGCGCGGGCGCGAATCCCTGCGGGCCGCGCCTCGCGGACGCCATCCCGCGCCGTCCGCGCGACGCCGCCGAGGGCTCCGCGCTCATGGCGCGGCTCGGCAACGGCTCGGGCTCGGGGCGGGACGACGCCATCGTGGCCGAGGCCGTCCGCGGCAACCTGCCCGAGCACCTGCGCGCGCTCCAGCCCGTGCGCTTCACCGGCGACGTGGGCGGGCGGCAGACGGAGATCGTGCTCTGCGTGACGCCGGATTACCTCGCCGTCGGCTCGGACCGCGACCACGTGCGCGTCCCCCTCGGCCTGCCCGCGGCGCTGCGGGTGGCGGACGCCTTCGACATGATGCTGCCGACGACGCGCATGGTCGACGCGATCTACGCGCAGGCCGACCTGCGCCTTTCGCCGCGCCCGATGACGCCGGGGCCGCAGATGTCCTCGACCGACTACTTCCTGCGCCACGACGCGACGCTCGACGCCCAGTTCGCCGATGCGGGCGGGCGGAACGGCCTGCTCGTCGCGGGCCACAAGAAGGACCTCGTAATCGCCAACCGCCTGTCGAGCAACCGCGGCCGCGTCGCGATCTACGGCTGGCACCGCGGCAACGGCGACCCGATCCAGCCGCTCTCGACCGTGCATGGCGAATACTACGCCGACTACAGCCACGGCATCCGCCTCGTGAGCCGCACGGCCTACGTGAACGGCCGGCCGGTGGACCTGCGGACGCTGCTGACGGACGGCGCCTATGCCGGGCTTCTCAACAGCGAAGGGCCGCTCAGCTCGGCCACGATCCGGCTCGCCTCACTTTAGGAACGCGGCACAACATCCTGACCGGACACGAAAACGGCGGCGCCCATCGCGCCGCCGCCGTCGTTTCGGAATCCCGCCTCAGATGTCGCGGAAGCAGCGGAAGCCGAGGTGGTAGTTGCGGTGGCTCGCCTCCGACATCACGCGCGAGCCATGCCAGAACGGCGCCCGCCAGCGCGCCCAGTGCTCGTGCGCGCGGATCGTGTCCCAGATGAACCAGGACCCCTTCATCTCGGTCACGCCCAGCGTGGTGGAGCCGCGGCTCGCCATCTGGTCCTCGGAGAGCGGCAGGTTCATGTGTTCGGCCGCGTTCCCGTCGATGTCGTAGACGCCGAGGGGGCTGCGGCACTCGGGGAAGGAGCCGGCGGGATAGGTGTTCGACCCGCAGCCGGTGAAGCTGCCGCCGTTGCACGACGCGTTCTTGAAGCTGCCCGTGGCGCAGACGCCGGCGCGCCAGGCTCCGATCGAGTAGGTGCCGCTGGTCGAGGCGTAGTGGTTGTTGTGCCAGGACCGGATCGCGTTCACCGCGGCCGAGCCGCTCATGCCGCGGATCCGGTCGAAGGGATAGTCGGGCGGCAGGAGCTGGCCCGCGGCCGCGCCCTCCCACTCGTGCGCGTCGCCCATCCGCTTGCCCTCGGCGGCGCAGAGCTGGGCCGCCTCCATCGCGCGGACCCAGACGACCGGGTAGGCCATGGGGATGTTCGGCCATTCGAACATGTCGGCGCAGACCGTCGCGTCCTCGGGCCGCTGGGTCGCCGGATCGTAGAGCGGCACCATGTAGCGCTCGCCGCAGATGCGCTCGTACTGGCGGTTGCGGTAGCTCTCCTGCACCTGCGCGACCGACCCGCCGAGGCGCGCCGCGGCCTCCTCGGGCGTCAGCGGATGCTGGGTGACGGCGGGGTTGCCCTGCCCCATCCAGCCGTTCGGCGAGGCGGCGAAGATCTGGCGGATGCGCGCAATCTCGGAGGAGGAGACGCCGCGCACCTCCTGCATCTGCCGGAACATCGCCTCGTTGCGCTCGGCCAGCGTCTGCGCGCCCGCCGTGCCCGCCACCAGCGCCACGAGCCCGGCGGCGAGCGCCACCCTGCCCCGCGCGATCAGGTTTCTCCCCATCAGTCCCTCCGTACCAGGTAGAAGAAGTCGCGATTGTCGGGCGCGCTGACGAAGCGCGGAATGCGGGTGCCGCGGCTGCCACGGACGTCCGCCTCGGCCATGCCGGCGACGAGGTGGCGCGCCTCGAGCTCCTCGCCCTCGTGCAGGTAGAGCGCCATGTAGGTCAGCTCCTGGCTGTTCAT
>NZ_JBQLZP010000534.1:0-13904 GCF_052168335.1 Roseicyclus sp.
AGGATGGCGCTGCGGGCATCGGATCCGGTCACGGGTCGGTCTCCTTCCGGTCAGGGGGCCGGGGTCAGGGGGCTGGGGTCAGGGGGGGGGGCACGACCCCTTCGCCCCGTGGAGATAGCGCGCCGCGGCGGGCTTCAAGGCGGGCGCTTGATCGGGGGCGGAGGTGGGCTAGGCTGGCCCCAAGCGGAAACGGTGGCCCGGGTGACGATCAGCACGATTGAAGAGTTCGGGGAGTGGCTGGAGACGCAACCCCGCGAGGTCTGCGTGGCCATCGCGTATAGGGCGGCGATGCGCGTGCTGCCGCTGGCGGCGCTGGTGCTGGATGGCAGGGACGAATGGGCCGAAATGGCGCTGACCGCGTTTCGCGCCTGTTTGACCTCGGGGGTCGTGGCTGCGGGTCCGAGTTCCGTGGAGGCCGTCGCGGATTTGGTCAACGCCGCGATTGCCGCCCATATCTCGGCCGGCGACGCCGCGCGCGATGCAGGTGATTACGCTTCTGCCGACGCCGCTGCACGGGCAGCTACCGATGTCGCTGCCGGAGCCGCCGCGGCCGCTTGGTCGGTGGAGCAGTCCAGCCAGGATACAACAGGGTATGCTGCATATCCCGCCCGATATGCCACGCCATACACTGATGCCGATGCTGCCGTGTGGCCCGCCGCGCGATCCGCTGTCTATGCGGATACCGCTCTGACCCCCGGAAAGCTTGCCAAGTCCGCGATACCTGCCGTGCCAGACGTGGCTGCCGATATTGCGCAGCTGGCGAAGGGCAAGATCGACCTCCTCGCCTCCGGCGGCCCGTGGGCCTTCTGGGCCGAGTGGTATGCGCGCGCCATGGCGGGCGATCCGCTGCCCTGGGCCCTCCAGGAGAAGATCGCCCTGATCCCCGACGCCATCTGGAAGGCCGGGCCGGAGGCGGTGGCGGCGGAGATCGAGAGGATCGAGGCGGCCTTCCGGCTCCGCGAGCGCATCGCGGAAATGGAGGAGGATCAGGTGCACGCCGAAGACGCCCGTTTCGGCATCGGCGGCAACAACCCTCCCGTCGAGATCGACGACCCCGAGGTCGGTCGACAGATGGTGATCCTCTGGGACAGCGTCTCGGGCCTCAAGGAAGAGGTGGAGGCCGACGAGCCCGATGCAAGGCGCGTCTCCGAACACATCGAGCGCTTGAAAGGCGTGCTGAGAGATTTCTTGAGTTACTGCGGCCGCAAGCTCGACCTCGCCGTCGACACGACGATCAAATGGGGAATCCCCGTAACCGGCTCCTATTTGGTCCTGAACCCATCCAAGGCCGAGGCCGTTCTGAAGGCCGCGCAAGACTGGCTGCCGTTCCTCGCCCCCTGATCACCCATCCCCCACCGGCACCAGCACGTTCCTCTGCACCATCGTGCGGAGCGAGAAGCTCGAGCGGGTCGCGCGGATGCCGGGGACGTGGACGAGGTGCTCCTCGAGGAAGCGGTCGAAGGCGCGGAGGTCGGGAGCCACGACCTTGAGGAGGATGTCGCGCGTGCCCGTCATCAGGTGGCATTCCACCACCTCCTCGAAGCGGCGGATCGCCATCTCGAAAGCGCGCAGCGTCTCGTGGCTCTGGCGCTCGAGCTCCACGAAGATGAAGACGGTGAGCGGGTAGCCCACCTTGGCCGCGTCGATCCGCGCGCCGTAGCCGGTGATCACACCCTCCTCCTCGAGACGCTGCACGCGGCGGGCGCAGGGCGTGGGCGTCAGGCCGACCCGCGCGGCGAGCTCGGTGATGGAGAGGCGCCCGTCCTCCTGCAGATGCGCGACGATCCTCGTGTCGATGCGGTCCATGTGGCGGATTCCTCCATGAAGTAGGTCAATCCTAGCGGAATCCCGCGCGCGCGGTAAGCCCCGCAGGGCATCTTTGGCGGAACCCGCTCCGCCATCCCGGCTAGACTGGAGACAACGAACCCCAGGGAGGACCAAATGCAGATCGACGCCCTTTCCGTTCCCGGCCATGAAACCGTCCTGCGCGTCGCGGACGCGGCGAGCGGCCTCACCGGCTTCATCGCGCTCCATTCGACGGCGCGGGGGCCCGCCGCGGGAGGCCTGCGGATGCGGCGCTACGCCGACGAGGGCGCGGCGCTGGCGGACGTGCTGGCGCTCAGCCGCGGCATGACGCTGAAGACCGCGGCGGCCGACCTGCCGCTCGGCGGGGGCAAGGCGGTGATCATGGGCGATCCGGCGCGGAAGACCGAGGCGCAGCTCCGCGCCATGGGCCGGGCCATCGAGACGCTCGGCGGGCGCTACTGGACGGCCGAGGACATGGGCATGTCGCCCGCCGACATGGCGATCCTGCGTCAGGAGACGGAGTTCGTCGCGGGCCTGCCCGACGGGCCCTTCGCCTCGGGCGATCCCTCGCCCCGGACGGCGCGCGGCGTCTTCTACGCGATGCGCGTCGCGGCCGAGCGGGCGCTCGGCAGCCGCGTCCTCACCGGCCAGCGCGTGGCGCTGCAGGGCCTCGGCCACGTCGGCTGGCACCTCGCCAAGCTGGTCCGGGCGGCGGGCGCGGACCTCGTCGTGGCCGACGCCGACCCGGCGCGCGCGGCGCAGGCGGCGCAGACCTTCGGGGCGGAGGTGGTCGCCCCCGACGACATCCTCTCGGTCAGCGCCGACATCCTCGCGCCCTGCGCCATCGGCGGCGTGCTGACGCCCGAGGCGGCCAGAACCCTCGACGTTGCGGTCGTCTGCGGCGCGGCGAACAACCAGCTCGCCTCGGACGCGGCGGGCGACGCGCTGCACGCGCGCGGCATTCTCTACGTGCCGGACTACGTCGCGAACGGCGGCGGCATCGTGAACGTCGCTGCCGAGATCCTGCGCATCCCCGACCGGGCGCATTTCGTGACCGAGAAACTGGCCGCGCTCGAGGCGATGACGGGCCGCATCCTCGCCCGCGCCGCGGCCGAGGACGTGGGCCCCCACCGCGTCGCGGACCGGATCGTCTCCGCGCGCCTGCCCCTCGAGGGCGCCGCGGCCTGAGGCCGCCTTGAACGGAGACACCGTTTCTGGCATGGTTCGTTCCTGACGCGGGCGCAAGATTCGCGCGAGTGAGCAGCTCTTGTCGAGGCGAACCATGCCCAGATTCCAGCACGCAGCGGCCGTGGCCGCAGCGATCCTCTTGGCGGGCCTTCTGGCCCCCGCCGCCCACGCCAACCCGATCGAACGCGCCTGCCTGCAGTCGGATCGCCCGGGCGTCACGCGCGAGATCTGCCGCTGCATCGGCGACGCGGCGAACATGACGCTGACGGGCTCCGACATGCGCGAGGGCGCGCGCTTCTTCCGCGATCCGGGCCGGGCCGAGCAGGTGCAGCTCTCCGACACGCGCCGGAACGACGACTTCTGGCGGCGTTGGCAGCGCTTCGGCGAGACGGCCGAGGCGCTCTGCAGCTAGGCGAGCCGCGCGGCCCAGGCCCGCGCCGCGCCCTCGATGAGGTCGAGCGCGCCTGCGAAGTCGCCGGTGTGGTAGGGGTCGGGCACGTCGCCGCCGCCTGCCGGCTCGAGGAACATGGACAGCGTCGAACGGGTGCCGGGAGGCCTCAGCGCCCTCAGGTCGGACATGTTCGCGGCGTCCATCGCGAGGATCAGGTCGAAGCGCCCGAAGTCGGCCACCGTCACCTGCCGCGCGCGCAGGGCCGAGAGGTCGTAGCCCCGCGCCCGCGCTGCCGCGACGGCGGGTCCGTGCGGCGGCGCGCCGACATGCCATCCGCCGGTTCCCGCGCTGTCGATCAGCGCATCGGGCAGGTGGTGGCGCAACACCACCTCCGCCGTGGGCGAGCGGCAGATGTTGCCAAGGCAGACGCAGAGGATACGGTGGCGGGAACCTGTCATGGCCGCAAGGTCGCAAGTCGCGGGGACGCATACAATGCGTTTCGGGAACACCGGCGCGCTGGCAGTCGCCCTGACCCTCGCGGGCGGAGCCGCCATGGCCGAGGAGGGATTGCGCGCGGGCCTGCCGGAGGGGTTCGTCCTCGGCTTCTCGGCCGGTGAGGGCGGCGACATGATCCGCGAATACCTGCGCGCGGGCGAAACCCTCGAGGCGTGGTCCGACCTCGTGACGGTGCAGCGTTTCGCGGGTCTCGCGGGGGTCGATCCGCTCGCCTATGTCGAGGCGGTGGCGGCGAACCTCCGCGAGGTCTGTCCCGATGCCCGCGTGACCCCGCCGGACGCCACGATGGCCGGTCCCTACCGGAGCGCCGCGATCATGGCGCGCTGCCCGGTCAGTCCGCGCACGGGCGCCACCGAGGTCTTCGCGATGCGCGCCTTCGCCGGGGCGCAGGCGATGCATGTGGTGCAATACGCCTGGACGCGCGACCCCGATCCCGCCGAGATCGACGCCGCCATTGCGTTCATTTCCGACGCGGTGCTGTGCGATCCGACGCGGTCCGACGCGCCCTGTCCGGCGGGCGGACATCTTCCGTGAGCCGCCCATGAGCCGCCCATGAGCAGCATCGTCATCCTCACGGGTGCTGGCATCTCGGCCGAAAGCGGGCTCGGCACCTTCCGCGACGTGGGCGGGCTCTGGACGCGCTACGACCTCACGGAGGTGGCGACGCCCGAGGGCTTCGCCCGCAACCCGGCGCTCGTCCACGACTTCTACAACGCGCGCCGCGCCAACGCGCTCGACGCGCGCCCCAACGCGGCGCACAAGGCGCTGGCGCGGCTGGCGCAGGACTACGGCGGCACCGTCACGCTGGTCACGCAGAACATCGACGACCTGCACGAGCGGGGCGGCGCGCGGGACGTGATCCACATGCACGGCGAGATCACGCGCGCTCTCTGCGCCGCCTGCGGCCACCGCTGGGACGCGCCGCGCGTGATGGACCCGGCCGACCCGTGCCCCGCCTGCGCGGCACCCCGCACCCGTCCCGACATCGTCTGGTTCGGCGAGATGCCCTACCACATGGACCGCATCGTGGACGCGCTGGAGGCGGCAGACCTCTTCGTCGCCATCGGCACCTCGGGCGAGGTCTACCCGGCCGCGGGCTTCGTCGACATCGCCTCCGCCGCGGGGGCGGAGACGCTGGAGATCAACCTCGAGCCGACGCCGGTGCCGGGCCGTTTCGACCGGGTCCTGACGGGTCCGGCCACGCGCGCGGTGCCGGACTGGGTCGCGAGCCTTCTCTGACAGGCGGGCGGCGCGAGACGATCCCCGCGCCGCCCGCATTCATTCAGTCGCTGGCCGTGCCGTGGCCATGGCCGTGCCCGTGCCCGTGCTGCATCCCGCCGCCGTGAGACGGCATCCGCTCGAGGTCGACCGGAACCTCGATCGTCACCGGCTCCGAGGTCTCGAAGATCAGCGTCAGCGGGAAGGTGTCGCCATGCTCCAGCGGCCGCGTCAGGCCGAGGAGCATGACGTGCAGGCCGCCCCGCTCGAGCAGGACCGTCTCGTCGGCGCCCAGCGGGATGCCGCCCTCGACCTCGACCATGCGCATCACGCCGTCGGCGCTCTGGATGTGGGTGTGCAGTTCGATCCGCTCGGCCACGTCGGATTCCGCGCCGATCAGCACGTCGGCGTGGTCGTTGTGGTTGTAGATCGACATGAACACCGCGCCCGACTGGGCCATGGCGCCGCTCGAGCGGGCATAGGCGTCCTCGATGACCATGTGGGCCGCGGCGACGCCGGGGATGAGGGCCGCGAGGCCCGCGAGAAGTGCGGTTTTCAGGGACATGAAACTCTCCGTCCGTCCGTGATGTCTGGGAATGGTGGCGTGGGATCAGGCCGCGCGGGGCGGGCTGCGTCCCATGCCGCCCATGCGCCAGAGGCGGGCAGCGGAGGGGGGATGGGCCAGCGGCGCCGATGCGCGGCCCTCGGTGGCGAAGGGCGCCGCATCCGGCGCGGCGGTCAGGATGGCGGCCCCGAAGGTGCAGTCGAGGCAGGGCACCTCCTGCGCCTCGACCGGGTTGCCGCCCGCGTCGAAGAGGGGCAGGCCGTCCGAGGCGAGGACCACGACGAAGTCGCCCGTGCCGCAGATCACGCCGTCCGCCGCCATGTGCCCGCGCGCCACGGCCGCACCGATCCCCGTGATCGTCACGAGGAGCGCGAGGAGGGCGACGAGGGTGACGCGCGCGCGGACCATGTTGGGAGAGGTAAGGCCGATCCCGCGCCCGCGCGCTGCGGCAAATCGGCCGCCCGGACATGCGAACGCCCCGCGGGCGGGGCCTGCGGGGCGTCGGATCGGGATGCCGGGTGGCTCAGGCCTGCGCGGCGGCCATGGCCTTCTCGATGTCCTTCTTGATCTGCATCGCCTTCGGCGACAGCTCGCGCTGCTTGGCGCGGAGAAGGTAGGCGTCGAGCCCGCCGCGATGATCGACCGAGCGCAGTGCGGCGTTCGAGATCCGCAGCTTGAAGCGGCGGTCCAGGATGTCCGAGCCCAGCGTCACCTCGGTCAGGTTCGGCAGGAAGCGGCGCTTGGTCTTGTTGTTGGCATGGCTGACATTGTTGCCGACCATCGGGCCCTTGCCGGTCAGTTCGCAGACACGCGACATGGTATCTTCCTCGTCGTAGCTGGGGGCGGCATGGGCGCCGCGGCCACCTGAAACCAAAAGGGCGCGGAGGAGGCTCCACGCCCGGAAATCTGCGCGGGGGATAAGCGCGGGGCGGGGTGGAGTCAAGGCGTGAATCGGCCCTCGGCGTTTGCCCCTCGCGCGCTTCGCGGGCATCATGCCGGAAAACACCGGGCAGGGCAGCACGCAGGGCAGTACATGGGCGCGCGCATCATCGAGACGGAGCTCTATCCGCCGGTCAAGGCCTTCCTCGAGGGGCTCGGCTACGAGGTGAAGGCCGAGATCGGGCCGGCCGACGTCATGGCGCTCCGGGATGGGGCGCCGCCGGTCATCGTGGAGCTCAAGTCCGCCTTCTCGCTCGCGCTCTTCCACCAGGGGATCGCGCGCCTCGCCGTGGCCGACCACGTCTATCTCGCGGTGCCGCGCGGCAGCGGCGCGCGTTTCGCCAGGGCCCTGGCCGAGAACGTGAAACTCGCGCGGCGGCTCGGCTTGGGGCTCATGACCGTGCGGCTGTCGACCGGCCTCGTCGAGGTGCATTGCGACCCCGGACCCTATGCGCCGCGCAAGTCCGCGCGGCGGGCGCAGGCGCTTCAGTCCGAGTTCGCGCGGCGGCGGGGCGACCCGAACCTCGGCGGGGCGACGGGGCCGAGGATCACCGCCTACCGGCAGGACGCGATGGCCTGCGCCGCCCACCTCGCGACGGCGGGGGCCTGCAAGGGGGCGGTCGTGCGCGACGCCACCGGCGTCACCCGCGCCACGGCGATCATGCGCGACAACCACTACGGCTGGTTCGAGCGGATCGGAACCGGCCTCTACGCATTGTCAGAGACGGGGAGGCAGTCGCTCCATGCAGACTGAGTTCGAGATCGCCACGCGGGGCCCCGGCCTCACCGAGTTCACCCGGGACGTGGCGCGATGGCTCGCGGGGCAGGGCGACGGGCTCCTCACGCTCCTCGTGCAGCACACCTCGGCGAGCCTCCTCATCCAGGAAAACGCGGACCCCGACGTGCAGCGCGACCTCCTGGGCTTCCTCGGCCGCCTCGTGCCGCAGGCGACCGATCCCGCGATGCGCTGGCTCAGCCACACGCTCGAGGGGCCGGACGACATGCCCGCCCACATCAAGGCCGCGCTTCTGCCGGTCTCGCTCCAGATCCCGGTGGCGGGTGGGCGCCTCCGCCTCGGCACCTGGCAGGGGATCTACCTCGTCGAGCACCGGGCCGCCCCGCACACGCGGCGCGTCGCCGCGCACTTCGCCCCGGACAGGTGAGTCCGTTCTGCCACCCTCCATCTGGTGGCCGCTTTTTGCCGCTACCCAACCCTTGCCACCGACCCTATAGTGGCGGTGTTGCATAGGCCGAAAGGCCCAAAAATCGTGGCGGGTGCCGCGTCGTCCGCGGCGAAGGGACAAGGGAAGGGAAGGCAGATGCGCTGCCCGTTTTGCGGAAACGTGGACACCCAGGTGAAGGATTCGCGGCCCGCCGAGGATCACGTCGCGATCCGCAGGCGGCGCTTCTGCCCGGCCTGCGGCGGCCGTTTCACCACCTACGAGCGGGTGCAGCTGCGCGACCTCGTCGTCATCAAGTCGAACGGCAAGCGCGAGGACTTCGACCGCGACAAGCTCGAGCGGTCGGTGCGCATCGCCCTCCAGAAACGCCCGATCGAGCCCGAGCGCATCGACCAGATGATCTCGGGCATCGTCCGCCGCCTCGAGAGCATGGGCGAGACCGACATTCCGTCGAAGACCATCGGCGAGATCGTGATGGAGCGGCTGGCCGCCATCGACACCGTCGCCTACGTGCGTTTCGCCAGCGTCTACAAGAACTTCCAGGCGACCGACGACTTCGAGGACTTCCTCGCCGAACTGCGTCCCCCGACCCAGCCCGGCGAATAGGCCATGTCGCCGGAGGACGACCGGCGCTGGATGCGGCTCGCGCTGGCGCTCGGGCGAAGGGGCCTCGGGCGGGTCTGGCCGAACCCGGCGGTGGGCTGCGTCATCGTGAAGGACGGCCGCGTCGTCGGGCGCGGCTGGACGCAAGCCGGCGGCCGACCCCATGCCGAGCGCGTCGCGCTCGACGCCGCGGGCGATGCGGCGACCGGCGCCACGGCCTATGTCAGCCTCGAGCCCTGCAACCACACCGGGCAGACGCCGCCTTGCAGCGAGGCGCTCGTCGCGGCCTCGCTCGCGCGGGTCGTGGTGGCGGTGGGCGACCCCGATCCCCGCACCTCGGGCGGCGGCATCGCGCGGCTCCGCGCCGCCGGGATCGCGGCCGAGACCGGCCTGCTCGAGGCGGAGGCCGCGAGCGATCACGCCGGGTTCTTCTCGCGCGTGACGCGGGGGCGGCCCTGGCTCCACCTCAAGCTCGCCGCCACGCTCGACGGGCGGATCGCCACGGCGACGGGCGAGAGCCGCTGGATCACCGGACCCGAGGCGCGCCACTGGGTCCACGGTCAGCGCGCCTGCCACGACGCGGTCCTCGTGGGGGCGGGGACGGCGCGCATGGACGACCCGCTCCTCACCGTGCGCGGCTTCGGTCGGGTGCCGCAGCCGGTCCGCGTCATCCTCTCGCGCCGGCTGGACCTGCCCGCGTCGGGGCGTCTCGCCGAGAGCGCGGCCGAGGTGCCGCTCTGGCTCCTCCACGGGCGGGATGCGCCCGAGACGGCCCGCGTCGTGTGGCGGGCGAAAGGCGCACGGCTGATCGAGGTCGGCGGCATCGCGGGCGGACAGCTCGACCTCGAGGCGGCGCTGCGTGCGCTCGGTGACGCCGGGCTGACGAGGGTGTTCTCCGAGGGCGGCGGAACGCTCGCCGCCGCCTTGTTGTCGGCCGGGCTGGTGGATGAAGTATCCCTCGTGACGGCCGGTCTCGCCATGGGCGCCGAAGGCACCCCGGCGATCGGCGCGATGGGCGTCGCGGCACTCGCCGAGGCGCCGCGTTTTCCTCTGGTCGAGACGCGCAGGCTGGGGGGAGATGTCCTCTCCCGCTGGCGGCGGAGCGACGCAATAGCCTGAGACACTATCGCGAAAAGACAAGCTTTCTGTGGATAAGCTGTGGATATGGCGTTAAGCAGGACGATTTATTGCTACCTTCGCCACAGCCACCTCTGCCCCGCGAACCATCCTTGCAGTTTCGCGAGGAGGCGCAGCCGCGGTGCCGGCCTCGGGCCTTCCCCGGTCCGCAGACGCTCCACAGCGACCTCCACAGGGCAGGGCCGATCGCTCACCGGATCGTGGTAGCGCGGGTAGGCGATCAGCGCCGCGTGGACCAGCGCGGCAAGTGAGGGGCGCGCCTTCCGCCGCACGGGCACCGGGCCCAGATCGTCGGTCAGGCCCCACCCCGCGTAGAAGGGCGCGCCGAGCGTCGTGACCGGAACGCCCCGGATCAGCGCCTCGAAGCCGAGGCCCGAGGTGATCGTCACCACCCGGTCGGCCCGCTCGATCAGCGCCACGGGATCGGCGGCAGACGCGACGTGGTCGGCCACATCCGCCAGCGCCTCGAGCGGCACGGCACCCTCGCGGAGGCCCGCCTCCACGTCGGGATGGGGCTTGTAGACGAGGAAGCCGGTCGGATGCAGCCGCCGCGCGGCGCGCAGGAGCTCGAGGTTCGTCGCGACCTCGCCCGCGCCATGGCGGACGGAGGCGTCGTCCTCGACCTGCCCCGGCACGAGGATCATCGGCCGGCCCCCGGGCACTTCGGGCAGCGCGGTCTCGACCGCGAGGTTGTATTTCGTGATCCGCCCGCGCCGGAGCGACGCGATCAGCCTCTCCGCCCGGAGGAGGCGCGCCTGCGGCAGGGCGGCCGCATCGGCGATCAGCCGCTCGAGCCTGCTCTCGCGGCCGGGGTCGTAATGGATGCCGAGGTCGTCGGACACGAGCGAGAGCGGCGGCACCAACTCGGCCCCGAGCCCGCGCGAGCGCAGGAACCCGTCCTCGACCCGGAGGAGCGGGCGCCCCGCCCGCGCGCAGGCGCGCTGCAGTTCCTCGCTCTCGCGGCTGGCCCAGACCTGCACGGGGCGGCCGTCCTCGGCGGCCCTCGCCACGTCCTCGAACCAGTCGATACGCCCGCCCGCGCTCCCGAAGAACTTGCCCAGATGCCCGCGCTTCCACGCCCGCATCCCCACCGCGGCATAGCCCGCGCGGTCCTCGCGCCAGGCCCGCGCTTGCGCCTCGAGCGCACCCAGAACGTCCTCGAGCGGGCAGAGACGGTCGCGGCAGGGATCGTACCAGACCGGGTAGAGGATCAGGGCCGCCGCGGCGAGCTGTGCCCGGGTGAGCTTGCGCCCGCGCCGCGCGGGCACCGGCCGCCGGTCGTCCGTCAGGCCCCAGCCCGCGTAGAACGGCACCCCGAAGGTGACGGGCCTATGCCCAGCGAGGATCGCCTCGAAGCCGAGCTGGCTCGACACCGTGTAGACCGCGCGCGCGTGCTCGAAGAGCCGCCAGGGCGAGACGGCCCTTGTCTCCAGCACCACGCCGGGGGGCAGCGTCGCGGGGTCGAAATGCCCCTCGCGGTGGCCGGTCTGCGTCTCGGGGTGGGTCTTGACCACGATGGTCGCGTCGGGGTGGTCCTGCCGCGCCCAGGTCAGCATCTCGGCGAAACTGTCGGCATTGGCCTGCCCGAGCCGGATCGAGGCGTCGCCCCGCGTCTGGTCCACCACCAGCACGAAGCCCGGCGGCGGCGGCTCGAGCGCCGGATCGACGGCGGCGTATTTCGTCAGGTGCCCCTCGGCCATGCGCGCCACCGCGTCCCGCGCCCGGTCGAGAAGCACGGTGTTGTCGAGCGGGTGGCGCGCGAGGATCGTCTCGAGGTCGGAGGGCCGGGTCGCGTCGAAGTGGATGCCCGTCCGGTCGATCACGAGCCCGAGCGGCGGGTCGCCCGACCGCCCGGGGCGGAGCGAGCGGAGAAAGGCGTCCTCCACCCGCACGAGGCTTGCGCCGGTGGCCTCCGCCATGGTTTCGCCGCGCGGGGCATGGGGCGAGTGGCCCCAGACCAGCACGTCGTCCTCCGCGCCCGGCTTGCCGAGCGCGAGGTCGTGGCCCGCGAGCGTCAGGATGCGGCGCACGCGGGCATTCGTCAGGAATCCCGCGTTGAAGTGGTAGCCGCGCCGCCGCGACGGCGCGCGCGCGTCCTCCCCGGGCGGAAGCGCGTCGGGGCGCGCGGGCGGCCGCGCCTCCCGCCCTGCGTCCTCGGCAGGCGGGGTGCGCGCCGCCATCGCCCCCTACTCGCCGAGGCTGGAGAGCTGGTTCGCGAGACCGGCCGAGCTGGTGAGCGTGCCGGTCAGCGCGCTGATCGCGTTGTTCCACTGGCTGATCGGCGCGGCCGTCACATAGACCGTGTCGCCGTCGCGGATAGCGAAGTCGCGGGCCTCGAACATGCCGGTCGGCGCCGTCAGGTCGAGCACGTAGACGAAGCGCTGCGCGCCCACGAGGTCGTGGCGGCCGAGGACGGCATTGGCCATCTCCGCCGGTTCGTTGCGCAGCACGAAGACCCCGGCCGGGTTGGCCAGACGCGGGTCGAGCCCGCCCACCGAGGCGATGGCTTCGAGCGCCGAGATGCTCTGGCTCTGGAACTGGACGATGTTCTGCGCGCCGGTCGCGCCGAGAGCGGTGAAGGTGCGGCTGTCCTCCTCCACGAAGATGCGGTCGCCGCCCTGGAGGGCGATGTCGGCCGCGGGCGAGCGGAAGATGTCCTGGTACCAGACCGTCCCGGACTGGCCGCCGCGCACGACGGTGACCTGCGCGATCTCGGGCTCGACCGCCACGCCGCCCGCCGCGGCGAGCATGCCCGAAAGCGTCCGGGTCGGGCGCTGGATCGGATAGATGCCCTGCCCGGAGACGGCGCCCGACACCGAGACGGTGACGCCGTCGCCCGCCTCGCGGCGTACGATGACCTGCGGGTCCGGGGTCTGCTGGTCGAGGTTGCGGGTGATGATCTCGCGCAGCTCCTCGACCGTGTTGCCCGCGGCGCGCACGCGGCCCGCGTAGGGAATGAAGATGAAGCCCGCATTGTCGACCTGGATCGCCTCGACCATCGCGGCGTTGCCGCCCTCGCCTGCGAGAAGGCCGTCGGTGACGTTCTCGTAGATCGTCAGGGCGAGGAGGTCGCCGGGTCGGATGACCTCGGTGTCGGAGGCTCCGGCATTCACCAGCGACGCCGGAAAGCCCAGTGCCGGAACCGCCGAGGTGATGGTGTTCACGCGGCTGTTGACCTCGACCACGAAGGCGTCGCCCTGGCGCTGCACCGAGCCTGCGAAGATCTCGTTCCGGGTCGGGCCCGAGCGCGGGAGAAGCGCGCAGGCGGAGACCGACGACACGGCGAGGACGAGCGCGGCCATGCGGCCGGCACGTAGGACAAGCGATGGCACGGGAGTTGGCTCCTTCTCTGCCTGAAACTGCCTCGGGTTCTTGTTTTGTAGGGACGCTAGCGAAAAAACCGCGCCCGGGAAAGCCCTTGGTTACTTCACCGCGCTGAGGTGTTGCCTTGGTGCAGGCCTGCCCGTTTCGAGAGCCTCGTAGGCGTCGTGCGGGGCGAGCATCATGTCGACCACCTGGCGCAGGAGCTGGCGGCGCCCGCGCGCCGAGTAGAAGCTGCCCGCAACCTGCGAGGTTTCGAGCAGGTAGTGCCGGAAATCGCGGTAGGCGCGGCTGTCGGGACGCACCGGATCGCGGAAGAACGCGGCCAGCGGCTGGTCCGAGACGAATTCAGGCTTGAGATAGACGGCCTGTCCGAAGCACTTGAGGGGCAGCCCCCGCCAGAGCGCCTGCTGCGCGGCGGTGGAGTTGACCGTGACGGCCGATCGCGCGTCGTCGAGGACCCGCGCGAGCTTGCCGCCGCGCACGAAGTGGACGCGGGGCGCCACGCCGTGCGCCGCGGCGATCCGGCGGATATCCGCCCGCACGGGCACGCGGCCGTCCTCGAGCGGATGCGACTTGAACACGAGGTGATGGTGCGACGGCGCGCCTTGCGCGAATCCCGAGATCACGGTCTCGACGAATTCGGCCTGCGTGGCGAAGGGGCCATGGTCGCGGAAGCTCGCATCATGCTCAAGCTGGAGAAGCACGAGGTGATAGGGAAAGCCGCCGGTCTTGATCGCGCGCGTCGCGATCAGCCGGTCGAGCCAGTGCAGCGGCATCAGCGCGAGGCGGCGGAGGTAGAGGCGGAACTCCTCGGCCACCGTCAGGCTCCGGTGCGGGCGGACGGCGGCGTAGCGGCGGTTGGCCACGAGGACGAGCCAGTGGTAGAGCGCGCCGTAGAAGATGTGCTGCCGCAGCTCGCCCCAGCGCGCGGGCGCATCCGGCAGATCGGGGTCCAGCCCCTCGAGCGCGCGGCGCATGTCGGCGACGGACCGCGACATGACCGGCGAGTTCCCGTTCGCGCCGCCGCGCTCGTAGG
>NZ_JBQLZP010000535.1:0-4104 GCF_052168335.1 Roseicyclus sp.
AGGAGGTCACGGCCGCCCGTCCGCCCATGTACATGGTCGACAGCGACCGGGGCATCACCAACCTGCACGTCCCCTCGGACGTCATCATCGACGCCTCGATGCCGGCGCTGATCCGCGCGGGCGGCAAGGGCTGGGGCCCGGACGGCAAGGAGCACGACGCCGTCTGCGTGATCCCCGACACCTCCTACGCGCCGGTCTATGACGAGGCGATCCGCTTCTTCAAGGAGAACGGCAAGCTGAATCCGGCGACCGCGGGGACGGTGCAGAACATCGGCCTCATGGCGCAGAAGGCCGAGGAATACGGCTCGCATCCGACGACCTTCGAGATCCCGAAGGCGGGCAAGGTGCGCATGGTGCTGGAGGACGGCAGCGTGCTCCACGAGCATTCCGTCGAGGCGGGCGACATCTGGCGCTCGGCCAGCGCGCGCAAGGCGGCGATCGAGGACTGGGTCAACCTCGCCGTCGAGCGGCAGAAGGCCACCGGCTACCGGTCGATCTTCTGGCTCGACCGCGACCGGGCGCACGATGCCGAGCTGATCGCCTACGTGATGCCGATCCTCGAGGCCAGGGGCGTCGCCGACCGCTTCGAGATCATGGCCCCGCGCGAGGCGACGCGCGCCTCGCTCGAGACGATCACCAGGGGCGAGAACACCATCGCGATCACCGGCAACGTGCTGCGCGACTACCTGACCGACCTCTTCCCGATCCTCGAGCTCGCCACCTCGGCCAAGATGCTGTCCATCGTGAAGCTGATGAACGGCGGCGGCCTCTTCGAGACGGGGGCGGGCGGCTCGGCGCCCAAGCACGTGCAGGCGCTCCATGCCGAGAACCATCTGCGGTGGGACAGCCTGGGCGAGTTCTGCGCGCTCGGCGAGAGCTTCCGCTTCCTCGCCGACCAGAAGGGCAACGCCAAGGCGCGGCTGCTCGGCGAAGGGGTCGATGCCGCGACGCAGGGCTACCTCGACAACGACAACTCGCCCCAGCGCAAGCCCGGCCAGCCCGACAACCGCAACAGCCACTACTGGTTCGCGCGCTACTGGGCGGAATACCTGGCCGCGCAGACCGAGGACGCGGAACTTGCCGCGCACTTCGCCATGGTCGCGAAGGAGCTTTCGGAGAAGGAAGCGCAGATCATGGCCGAGCTGATGGCCGACCGGGGCAAGCCGGTCGATCAGGGCGGCTACTACCACCCCGACCCGGAGAAGACGGCGGCGATCATGCGGCCCTCGCCGACCTTCAACGCGATCATCGGCTGATCGCGCACGCGCAATGGCGGCGGTCCTGCGGGTCCGCCGTCCACCTTTTCAGCCTTCCGCCGCCATCTCGGCGAAGGTGTCCTTGGCGAGCTTGATCGCCCGGTTCGCCTTGGGCACGCCCGCGTAGACGGCGACGTGGAGGAAGGCCTGCATCACGTCCCGCTCGGTGGCCCCGGTGCGGGCCGTGGCGCGGATGTGCATCGGGATCTCCTCGAAGTTCCCCATCGCCGCCAGCAGAGCCAGCGTCAGCATCGAGCGTTCGCGGCGGCTGATCGTGTCGTCGGACCAGAGCGTGCCCCAGGCCGTCTCGGTGATGAGCCGCTGGAAGGGGGCGTCGAACTCGGTCGTTCCGGCCTCGGCGCGGTCGACATGCGCGTCGCCGAGAACCGCGCGTCGCGTGGCCATTCCGGTGGCGTGGCGATCCGTCATGTCGTGCTCCTTTCGCGTCAATAGGGCAGGCCGACGTAGTTCTCAGCCAGGGCCTTCTGGGCCGCGGGGCTGGAACGGAGGAACTCCAGTTCCGCGATCTGCATCTTGAGGTCGAAATCCGACTGGTCGGGATAGCGGTGCAGGAGGCCCGAGAACCACCAGCTGAAGCGCTCGGCCTTCCAGACGCGGCGGAGCGCCTTCTGCGAATAGCCGTCGATTCCCGCCGTCGAGCCGGTCGCGTAGTGGTCCGCCAGCGCCTCGTGGAGGTAGTGGACATCCGAGGCCGCGGTGTTCAGCCCCTTGGCGCCCGTCGGCGGCACGATATGGGCGGCGTCGCCGCAGAGAAAAAGGCGTCCCCAGCGCATCGGCTCGGTCACGAAGGAGCGGAGCGGCGCGATCGACTTCTCGATCGAGGGGCCGGTCTCCAGCGTCGCGGCCTGCCCGGCGGGGATGCGGGCCTTCAGTTCTTCCCAGAAGTCGGCGTCGCTCCAGTTTTCGGCGCGGTCGTCGAGGGAGCACTGGATGTAGTAGCGGCTCAGCCGCTCGTTCCGCATCGAGCAGAGCGCGAAGCCGCGGGGCGAGTTGGCGTAGATCAGCTCGTCGTTCACCGGCCGCGTCTCGCTCAGCACGCCGAGCCAGCCGAAGGGATAGACCTTCTCGTAGTCCTTGCGGAGCGCCGCGGGAATGCTCCTGCGGCTGACGCCGTGGAAGCCGTCGCAGCCGGCGACGAAATCGCAGTCGAGCCGCGCCGTCCCGCCGGGCGTCCGCCAGGTGACGTGGCAGGCGTCGGTGTCGGCGCCGTTGATCGCGACGTCCTCGACCTCGAAGACCATCGGACCGCCCGCGGCCTCCCGCGCGGCGTAGAGGTCCCGCGTCACCTCGGTCTGGCCGTAGACGATGACGGGCCTGCCGGTGTGCTCGACGAAGTCGATGCGGAACATCTCGTCGCCGTAGGAGATGAGGGTGCCGTCATGGACGTAGCCCTCGGCGTGGAGCCTGTCGGCGCAACCGACCCGCTCGAGGAGGCCGACGAGCCCCTGTTCGAGCACGCCCGCCCGGATGCGGCCGAGCACGTGCTCCTTCGTCCGGCGTTCGAGCACCACGCTCTCGATGCCCTCGCGGTGGAGGAGCAGCGAAAGCAGCATTCCCGACGGCCCGCCCCCGATGATCGCCACCTGTGTCTTCATCCGCCGCGTCCTCCCCTCACGCCTTCTTCGCATGTCGGGCGGGGCAATGGAATCGGCCTGTTGCCCCGGCGGGGCGGGCCCGGGTCAGGCGGCGCAGCGCGCCCCGTCCGACAGGAGCGGCGCCAGCGCCTCCGCCGCGGCGATGATGGCGCGGTCGGCCCCGTGCGTCGCCATGAGTTGCAGCCCCGCCGGCAGGCCGGACCCGGGCAGCGGCAGGCTGATCGCGGCGAGGTCGAGGTAGTTGCCGATCCGCGTGTAGCGCGAGAGCGGGATGGTCGCCTCGTCCACCTCCTCGATCCGGCGCGCGCGCAGCGGCGTGGTGGGCGCCAGGATCATCGGCGTCTCGACCAGGTGCTCGCGCATCCGCAGGATCGCCACCTCGCGGTCCGACAGGAGGTCCGCATACTCGGCGGCGCCGATGCCCGCGCCCGCAAGCACGCGCTGACGCACGTAGGGGTCGAGCGGGCGGGTGTTGTCCCGCGCGAGCTCGCCGAGGCGCCCGTAGATCTCGTGGGCCACGATGGTCCCGTTCCGGCGCTGGTAGTCGGTCGCCTCGAGCGGCAGGTGCACCGGCACGAGCTCGTGCCCGCGGCCGCGCAGGGCGTCGATGGCCGCGAGATAGCCCGACACGATCTCGGACTCGATCGGGTCGAGGTAGGCGAGCGGCAGGTAGCCGATGCGCCGCGGCAGCGACGGGCCGATGATGGAAGGGGCGACACCGGCCATGATGTCGGCGACCAGCCCCGCGTCGGCCGCCGTGCGCGTCAGGGGGCCGAGCGTGTCGAAGGTCGGGCTGAGGGGGGCGATCCCCTCCAGCGGAATGCGTCCGGAGGAGGGTTTCAGCCCGACGATGCCGCAGAGCGAGGCCGGGATGCGCACCGATCCGCCCGTGTCGGAGCCGATGGCGAAGGGCACGAGACCCGCCGCCACCGCCACCGCCGAGCCGCTGGACGAGCCGCCCGGAACGCGGTGCGCGTCGGGGTCGCAGGGGTTGCGCGGCGTGCCCATGGCGTAGTTCGTGCCCCAGCCGCCGATGGCGAATTCCACCATGTGGGTGGTGCCGACCAGGATCGCGCCGGCCTCGCGGAGGCGTGCGATGGCGGGGGCGGTGCGCTTGGCGACGCCGCGCCCGTAGCAGCGCGAGCCGAAGCTCGGCTCGTGGCCCGCGATGTCGGCGAGGTCCTTCACCGCGAAGGGAATCCCGTGCAGGGGACCGAGCGGCGTTCCGCGTG
>NZ_JBQLZP010000536.1:0-7563 GCF_052168335.1 Roseicyclus sp.
GCTCCGCGCCCGGGGTTGCCGAGGCTTTCGCCGGCCTCGTCGGGCTTGCGCGGGCGTCGGGCGTCGCGCCCGAAGCCGTCGGCACCGCCACGCTGCGCCCCATGGCGCGTCCCGGCATCGGCGGCGATCCGGCGGCGCAGACGGAACTCCTCACCGACATCGTCGCGCTCGCCTTCGCGGCGCAGGAGGCCTTTCTGAACGCGGGCGATCCGGCCGCGCAGGCCGCGGTTCTCCAGGGGTTCGCCCAGGCGCTCGGGCAGAGGCTGGCGGCCTTCGACGCCTCGGCCGGCGGCCGGACACTCCAGATCCTCGCGGCCTCGATTGGCGAGACCGGCGCCGCGATCACGGGCGGCCATCCGACCGAAGCGGGACCGCTCGGCATGGCGCGCGCGGTCCTCGGGCTGCTCGGGCTCGGGGAGCAGGCGGCGGTTCTGCTACCGGACGCCGCGCTTCCCGCGGGCGAGGCGCCGGCTGCGCCCAGGCCGACCCCCGCCGCAAGCCCCGCGCCGCCCGCCGAAAGCGCGGCCACGCGACCCGGCGCGGCGCTGCCGCCGCAACCGGCCGCGTCTCCCGCACCGCTCGACGTGGCCGAGGGTGCAACCGCGCCACCCGCGACCGATCCGTCGGCGCTGCAAGCGGGCGCGAAACCGGCCGCCCTCGGGGCGAAGCCGGCAAACGCGACGCTCTCGCGTCCCTCCGAGCTGCCCTTCGAGACGATGCTCCGCACGGTCGTGCAGGCCGGCGAAGCCGCCTCCACCACCCCGCGCGGCCTCGTCGAGACGCGCGTGCCGATCGCGGGCGATGCCGCGCCGCAGCCGGGCGGCGCCGGTGCCGCCGGCACGGCTCAGGCCGCCGCTCCGGGCTTCGCCCGCAATCTCGTGGGGCAGGTGCGCGCCACGCCGCTCGCGGAAGGAACCACCCGCATCGAGCTGCGGCCGCGCGGCCTCGGCGACATCGAGATCGACATGCGCCACGACGAGGCGGGCAAGCTGAGGATCATCCTCAAGGCGGAGAACCCGGTGGTGCTCTCGGCGTTGCGCAACGACCGGGACATGCTGATCGGCGCGCTGAGGGAAGGCGGCGCGGCGGTCGAGGACGCCGATCTCAGCTTCGAGTCCTTCGGCGGCCACCAGTCGCGCCAGCAGCCGGAGCGGGACCAGTGGCGCCCGGCGCTCCTCCGTGACGCGGCGGAGGGGGCGGAGGCCGCGATCTCTCCGTGGACCCGGGCGCCGACGCGCCCCGACGCCCCGCCGCTTGCGGGTCTGGACATCATCACCTGACACGAAAGGCAGGGGACAGGACATGATCGAACCGACGACGGCGGCCCCCACGGCCGCGCAGACCGCAAGCACGTCCTCGCTCTCGCAGCTTGGCCAGGACTACCAGAGCTTCCTGAAGCTCCTGACCGCCCAGGTGGCGAACCAGGATCCCCTCGCGCCGATGGACAGCTCCACATTCGTCACGCAACTCGCCCAGCTCAGCCAGGTGGAGCAGTCGGTGCAGGTCAACGCGAACCTGAGGGAGATCTCGGCCAGGCTCGCCGGAGCGGCATCGATCTCGGACGTGCAGCTCATCGGGCGGACGGTGACATCACCCGGCAACCGCGTCGTCCCGACGGCAGAGGGGGCGCAGTTCTCCTACGAGCTCGCCCAGCCCGCCAGCGAGGTCACGGGGCGCATCATGGGCCCCGACGGCACGGTGCTGCGGACCTTCACCGGGCTCTCGGGGCTCTCGGAGACGCAGCACGAGGTCGCCTGGGACGGTCGTGACGACGTCGGGCTGCCCGTGGTGGGCGACGGTCCGTTCCGTGTCGAGGTGAGCGCGGTCGACGACGAGGGCAAGACCGTGCCGAACGCGACCTACGTGCCCGCAAGCGTGGACAGCGTCGTCTTCCGGGAGGGCGTGCCGATGCTGGTGCTGGACAACGGCACGGAGGTCTCGTCCACGCGCATCATCCGAGTCGACTGATGGAGGGCGCCTCAGCGCCGGGGAACGTCCTGCGACCCAAGGAGGTTGACGTCGATCGAGACGATGTCGGGCACCTCGTTCGTGAGCGTCCGGCCCAGTCGCTCGGACAGCGCGTCGAGGTCCACGTCGCCGGTGATGGCGCTCGGGCGGACATCGAGAACCGCATCGAAGACGGCATTGCGCAGCCGCACGACCGTCTCCGGCGTGGCATGAAGCTCGGCGGCGGCGCCGTCCGCGAAGACGGCCGACATCCGCGTGACGACGTAGGTCGTGTGGTGGGGCTGCTCGATGTGGAAGGTGAACGCGCCGAGCTCGAGGATCGCGGGCTCCAGCGTCTCGGCGGGGGCCTCCGGCGCCGGAGTGTCGGGCGTGACGCTTCCCGCACCGATGCCCGCGACAAGGCATAGCGCAGGCACGGCAAGTGCGATCTTGTAGCGACGTTGCATCCCGAATCCCCTGGGTGTCCCCGGGGATGGTTGTCAGGCAACTGCGGTCGCAATCGATCGTCAGTATGGCAAGATGATGTCCACCGCGTCCTCGCCATAGGCGCTGCGGGTCTGGCGCGAGATCTGTCCGCGGCCCCCATAGGTGATGCGCGCCTCGGCGATCCGGTCGTAGTCGATGGTGTTGTCGCGCTGGATGTCCTGCGGCCGGATGATACCGGCGACGCGAAGCTCGCGGATCTCGGAGTTCACCATGACCTCCTGGCGGCCGGCCACGACGAGGTTTCCGTTGGGCAGGATCTGCACCACCGTCGCGGCCACGCGGAGCTGGATCGACTCCGCCCGGTTGATGCGGCCCGCGCCCTCCGCGCTGGTCCCGGCCTCGATGTCCACGAAGTCCTCGCCGTCCTCGCTGCCCGTCAGGCGCTCGAGGATGTTCTGCACGCCGAAGAGCGACGGGACCCCGAGGTTCGCGCCGCCCGAGCGCTCGCGCTCGCTCTGGTTGGACAGCCGCGCGCGGTCGTCGATCTCGATGTTGATGGTGAGGATGTCGCCCACCTGCATCGCGCGCCGGTCTGCGAAAAAGCCGCTCGACCCCGATTGCCAGAGCGAGGACCGCTCGGCCCGGTGCGGCAGCCCCTCGAAGGCGGGTTCGGGCATCGGCACCGAGACATGCGCCATTTCCGGCATCGTCCGCCCGTCGAGTTGCATGCCCGTGATCTGCGGGTTTCGGTCCTCGGCCATGTAGCCGGCGCAGCCGGACAGGATCACGGCCGACGCGAGTGCGAGCGGCAGGGCCCGGGTCGTCTTCATCGAATGATCTCCACGACGCCGCCGGGCGAGGCCAGGCCGACGATGGACAGGTTGCTGACGAGGTTCACGACGCGCACCGGCTCGCCCTCGGCCGCATCGGCGAGCGCCCTCCCGGGCGCGGACAGCACGAGATTGCCCTGCGCGAAGCGGATCTGCACACGCTCTCCGCGGGTCACGACGAGGGGCGGCATGACCGACTGCGCCATGACCGGGCGCCCTTCGGGCAGCATGCGGCGGACCTGCTGGCCCACGAGGTCGGAGGCGTCGGTCACCGAGAAATCGTTGAGCCGCCCGAGCGGCATGTCGATGCTGACGAGGTCGCTCTCGGCGATGATCTCGTCGGGCATCATGCGGCGGACCGGCACCGGGACGGGAACGGTGATCAGCGCGAGGCCCGAGACCCGTTGCGCCTCGCCGTTCTCGAGGAGCGCCTCGGCGAGGAACTGGCCGGTCGCGGGGTCCATCCAGAAGCGCGAGATGAGCACGGCCCCTTCCACCTCGGGCTGGTAGCTGACCCGGAAGACGCCCTCGTCCGGCAGCGTGGCGCCGAGCATCGCGCGCGCGCGCTCCTCGACGAGCTCGGCGATGCCCTGGGCGAGAAGCGGGCCGGGCAGCAGGAGGGCGAGGAGAAGGGCGAGGACCAGCCGCATCGCCTATCGCATCCGCGTCGCGGTCGACATCATCTGGTCGGCCGTCTCGATGGTCTTGGAGTTCATCTCGTAGGCCCGCTGGGCCGAGATCAGATCGGTGATCTGCTGGATGATGTTGACGTTCGAGTTCTCGAGATAGCCCTGCCGGAGCACGCCGATGCCGGCGTCTCCCGGGTTCGCAGGAAGCTCGTCGCCGGACGCGACCGTGCCTTCGAGGAGGTTGTTCCCGACCGGACGGAGGCCCGCCTCGTTGATGAAGGTCGCAAGCGTCAGCCGCCCGAGCTCGACCGGCACGGGATCGTTCTCGAGGTACGCCATCACGACGCCCTGCTCGTTGATCTCGATGTTCTGCGCGCCTTCGGGGATCACGATCCCCGGATCGACCTGGTATCCCTGGAGCGTGACCAGCTCGCCCTCGGCCGACATGCGGAAGGCACCGTCGCGGGTATAGGCGCGTCCGCCATCGGGCATGTTGACGACGAAGAAGCCCCGCCCGTCGATCGCCACGTCCAGCACGTTCTCCGTGCTCAGGAGCCCGCCCTGGGTGTTGAGCCTCACCGTGCCGGCCGTCTGCACGCCGAGGCCGATGTCGATCCCGGTGGGCGTCATCGTGCCCTGTTCCGAGGTCAGGGCGCCTTCGCGCGACACCGACTGGTAGATCAGGTCCTGGAACGCCGCCCGGCTCGACTTGAAGCCCGTCGTGTTGGCGTTGGCGATGTTGTTCGAGATCACGTCGACGTTGGTCTGCTGGGCGAGCATCCCGGTCGCGGCTATGCCGAGGGCCTTCATGTCGGTCTCCTTCCCGGTCAGGACTGACGGCCGATCCGGCGCACCGCGTCGCGCGCCAGCTCGTCGTGGGTGCGGGTCAGCTGGACCGCCCGCTCGTAGGCCTTCTGGATGTCGAGAAGTCGCGTCATCTCGAGCACCGGTTGCACGTTCGAGGATTCCAGCGCGCCCTGGACAACCTGCGTCGCCTCGGCGGGGAGCGCGCCGTCAGGCTGACCCGCGGGCGGCACGAAGAGGCCGCCGCCGATCCGCTCGAAGGACTGGATCGCGGGCAGGTCGAAGACGCCGATCCGCGCCAGCGCGTTGCCGTCTCCGGTCACGATCACACCCTCGGGCGTGATCTCGAGCGCGCCCGCATCCGGTGGCAGGCCGATCGCGCCGCCGCCGTCGTCGAGCACCCGCGCCCCCGAGACGGTGACGAGGTTGCCGTCCACATCCACCATGAAGCGCCCGTCCCGCCCGTAGGCCGTGCGCCCCTCCTCCGTCCGGTAGGCGAACCAGCCCGGGCCGTTCAGCGCCACGTCGAGCGGGTTCCCGGTCATCGTGAGGGCGCCGGGGCGCGTGTCCACGTAGGACCCGGTGTCGAGCACGAAGTCGCTGTCGTCGCCCTGCGCCGCACCCCTGTCGACGAAGGTCTCGAACACGACCCGCTCGCTCCGGAAGCCGGTCGTGTTGGCGTTCGCGATGTTGTTTGCGGTCACGTTCATCTCCCGCTGCATGGCGGCGGCCAGGGAAAGCGCGACGTGGCTGATCGTGTCCATGGGTCCGGCGGAAGACTAATAAATCTTGTTTATTCTTGTTTCGCGGGCTAGAAATGTCAAGAATAAAGCGGATTTCCTGCTCAGAAATGCGACCTATACTTGCAATCCTGCTGGCGTCTGCCGGTTTCGCGTCGCTCGGCGCGCCGGCCCGCGCCGAACCCGTCGCGATGCAGCCGCTCCAGCTCTCCGGGATGGCGGAGGAGGGATTCCTCGACGGGCGCGCCGAGCGCCTCGCCGTGCTCGGGTCCGCGCAGGCCAGCGGCGGGGTCGGCCAGCCGGTCGACGGGCCGCTTGCCGACGCGCTGCTCGACCTCGCCACCTTCTACCTCGCGCATGCCTTCGTCCTCGAGGGGCTCTCGGTGGTCGGGGCGCTCGACGATGTCCCGCTCGAGGCGCATCAGGACGCGCGGCGGCGCCTGTTGCATGCGGCTTTCGTCGCGCTGGACGACCGTGGCGGCGCCGACATCGAGTCTGCGGCGGCGGTCCTCGGGGAAGCCGCGCCCATCGGCCACGCCCGGATCCTCCTCGCGCATGCGCAGGCGCGGCTGGGGCAGGCGGAGGCCTCGGCGGCGACCCTTGCGGAGGTGGTCGGCGACCTCTCCGCCTTTCCGCCGGGTCTGGCGCGGCGGGTTCTGCCGCGGCTTCTCGAGGCCGCCATCACGGCCGAGGACTGGGCCCTCGCGCGCCGCGTCGCCGAGGAACTGTCGCGCCACGCCTCCCCGGGCGACGGGGCGCTCCCCTACTTCCTCGGCGAGGTCGCCCGCGGCGGCGGCGACCTGCTCCTCGCCTTCGACCGGTACGTCGAGGCCGCCCCGGCCCGGGATGTCTGGGGCCACCGTGCACGCCTCGCCATCGTGGACCTCGCCTTCGAGACGGGGGCCGTCGATGCGGCGGAAGCCCATGACATGCTCGTCCGGGTCTACGCCCTCTGGCGCGGAGACGCCGATGCGGGGGCGACGCTCCTCCTGATGGAGCGCATGGCGCTCGAGGCCGGACGGACGATCGACGCCGCCCTCGCGCTGGGCGAATTCCTCGTGCGGCACGCCGACAGCCCCGAGGCCGAGGCGGCCGCGGACCGGGCGCTGACGCTCATCCAGGCCTACTACGCCGAGGGCCGTTCCGGGGCGATGCCGCTCGACGAGTTCCTCGCCGGCCATCGCGCGATCGCGAATGTCTTCCGCTTCTTTCCGGGATACGAGGACGCGTCCGAGAGCTATGCCGACCACATGAGGTCCATCGGCGCCACCGCGGCGGCCGCGCAGGAATACCGCCTCACGCGCGAATACCTCGAGGCGGCCGCGGACCTCGGGCTGCGCGACTCCGACCCGGTCCGCCTCGACGCGCTGCGGCTGAAGGAGGCCGAGGCGCGGCTGTCGGGCGGTCAGTGGGACGAGGCGGAGGCGCTTCTCGCCGTGCCGCTCCTCTCGCAGGATGCGGATCTCGCCACCCGGCTGGCATCCCTGCGCACGCGCCTCTTCGATGCGACCGGCATCCTTCCCGACGCGGGTGAGGCCACCGAACTCCCGAGGACCGAGACCTTCGTGCGGCTCCTCGCGGAGCTTCATGCGGCGGAGGGATCCTGGGAGGAGGCACGTTCCGCCTATGCCGAACTCTGGGCCATGCTCGGAGACGACATGCCCCTCGGCGACACGGCGGGCCTTCTGATCGCGGCGCACCGGGCGGGCGACGCGGACCTCGTCGCCGCCGCCGAAACGCTCCTGTCGCAACGGGGCGGCGTCGTGGCCGATATCGTGGACGCGGGCTTCGCGCCGCCCTCGCTGGCCGGAACGGGCCTCGGCGCGGACGCGGCGCGCGTCCTCCTCGAACGGGCGGACCGCGCCATCGACATCGCGCGCGACAGCGGCGAAGGCAATGATCCCGCACAAGAATAACAAAAGAAACTTATGGTTAAACTTCGCTTAAACCTGGATAGGCAAGTTTATCCGTAAAAGATCAAAAAGGATCATCCGGATGAGCATCACTTCCGCCATGCAGAACGGCGTCAGCGGGCTGAAGGCCAACATGACCGCCGTGACCAACATTTCCTCGAACATCGCCAACGCGGGGACCGACGGGTATCGCAGGAGATTCGCCCAGATGGTCTCGACGACGGTGACCGCCGGCAACGGAAGCTCGGCCCCT
>NZ_JBQLZP010000537.1:0-18496 GCF_052168335.1 Roseicyclus sp.
TGTAGATGCAGACCTGCTCGCGCATGAAGCCGCCGAAGACGAAGGTGGTGAAGGTCAGGATGCCGATGGTGGAATAGGCCACGAAGGCCGCCTGCCCCGTCACGAGGTCCATGAAGAGCGTCGGCGCGTCGGCGAAGTAGAAGACCCAGGCGCCGCCCGTCGCCACCGCGATCAGAAGCCAGACGATGTACTTCGTGATCCGCAGGCGGATCTTGTTGAAGTCCCAGTTCGACCGCCAGAGCCTGAGGCGCGCGTTGCGATCGCCCTCGATCCAGCGCTCGACGGTGAAGAAGAGATCGGTCCAGACGGTCTGCGGGCAGGCATAGCCGCACCAGACGCGGCCCAGCGCCGAAGTGAACAGGAAGAGGCCGAGGCCCGCCATGATGAGGAGGCCCGCGACGAAATAGAACTCGTGCGGCCAGATCTCGATCCAGAAGAAGAAGAAGCGACGGTTCGCGAGGTCCAGTAGCACGGCCTGGTCGGGCAGGTTCGGGCCGCGATCCCAGCGGATCCAGGGGGTGACGTAGTAGATGCCCAGCGTCACGATCAGGATGGCCCACTTGAGGTTGCGGAAATGGCCCGAGACCCGCTTGGGGAACACGGGTTCACGGGCTGCGTAGAGCTTCTGCGGCTCTTCGGTGGCACTCATGGCGGAATCGCTTTTCTGATCGGATCGTGACTGTTCTGCGCAGGACCGTTTCTAGGGGTCCGGGGGTCGACGCTCCTTGACGTGGATCAACCCTGCCCCCGAGATGGTTTTCAAAGTTAATCAAATCCATGCGGCGCTTGCGCGCATGACCCGAAAACGCGAAGGCGCCCCCGAACCGAAGGCGCCCGCTGACGATCTGCGATGACGGCGGATCAGGTGGTCGGATCGACGAGCCCGCGCGAGATCGCTTCGTCGCGCGCGATCCAGTATTCGTCGTGGTAGGTGTCGAGGGGATGGCCGGAGCCCGGCGGCAGTTCCGAATACTGCTCCATGTTGTTCATGTGTGCGAGGAGGTTCTCGTCCGTGAAACCCGCCATCCAGGTGACGTTGCTCTCGTAGGCGCCGGGGTTGTTCATCTCCCACTGGCCGGCCTGCCAGGGCGCGGCGGCGGCGGCGAAGCTGGTGCTGATCTCGTAATCCTCGAGCGTGGTCTCGACCTCGCCCGAGAGGTTGGCGACGCCGCCCGTCACCACGGCGGTGGTCGCGAGGCCGAGGCTGACGACGGCGGCCGAGATCATCACCCAGTCGACGGTGACGGCGCCGTCTTCGGCGGTTACGAACACATGAACTCGCTTCATCGGTACTTTCTCCTGACCGCGCCCCTCACGCCGTCCTGAAGCACGATCCGGGAGAAATTTGGCCGCGATTCAGGCTTATGCGTTGCGATTTCGGGGTGAACTCCGTCCCGGCGCGCGGCGATTGCCTCGATCCGGCCCGAATGAGCCGGCGAAATCCTGCGCTGAGGGAAGAGGGTGGCACCGGTCCCGTAGGAAACGCGCGAACAGGACCGGGACCGGTGCCGGACCGGCGACCGGGAGGGGCCGCCGGGTCTCCGGACACGGCAGGCCTGTCCCCGCCGCGTCCGCGTGTGGCGGGGCGACCTACTGGCCGCCGCCGAGGCTGTGGACGTAGACGGAGACCGCGCGGACCTCCGCCTCGGCGAGACGGCCCGCCTCGGAGGCGTCGGCCGACCAGGGCGGCATGACGCCGAAGCGCGAGTGGCGAACGGTCTCCTCGATGGCCTCCTCCGATCCGCCGTAGAGCCAGATCGCGTCCGTCAGGTTGGGCGCACCGAGGAACTGGTCGCCGGTCCCGTCGTCCATGTGGCAGGAGGCGCAGTTGTCGTAGAAGACCTGCCCGCCCAGTTCGACCTGCGCGCCGTCATGTTCCTGGCCGGAGATGTTGCGGACGTATTGCACGACCGCGCCGATCTCCTCGTCGGTGAGGATGCCCTCGAAGGCCGTCATCTCCGAGTAGCGGGCCATCGGGTCGTCCTCGTTGCGGATGCCATGGCTGATCGTGACGTGGATGTCGTCGATCGTGCCGCCCCAGAGCCAGTCGTCGTCGAGCAGGTTCGGATAGCCCGAGGCCTGCACGCCCGCCGCGCCCGAGCCATGGCACTGCGAGCACCACGTCGCGAAGGTCGCCGCCCCGCCCTGGATCGCGTAGTTGTAGAGATCCGGGTTGTCGTTGGGGTTGATCGCGGCGAGCTCAACCTCGGTGATCCGCTGGCGGATGTCGGCGTTCATGTCGTTGAAGCGCTCGATGTCCTCGGCCACGTTCGCCCGCGTCGAGAAGCCGAGCACACCGGGCGTCGCCCCGTTGATCAGCGGCCAGGCGGGATAGGCGATGGTATAGCCCACGCCCCAGATGATGGTGGCGTAGAAGGTCCACAGCCACCAGCGCGGCAGCGGGTTGTTGAACTCCTTGATGCCGTCCCAGGAATGGCCCGTCGTGTCGGGGTCACCCTGCAGGAGCTTCTGCTCCTCGGGGTGGTTCTTGTGGTCTTCGATCATTGCCGCGCCTCCTTGAACTGGCGGGACTGCTGGCGGGCGCTCTCGTCGTCACCGGCCGGACGGTCGTCGTAGCGGAACGGGATGTTGGCGGTGTCGCGGTGAACCTCGCGGCTGCCGGGTCGCAGCGTGAAGAGGATCACCCCGAGGAAGGAGAGGAGGAGGAACATCATCCCCCAGCTTCCCGCGAAGACCCGCATGATGGTGTAGGTGTCTTCCATCTGTCAGGCCCTCCCTTACCGGCTCGCCACGGCTTCTTCTTCGGAGAAGGTCGAGAAATCGACCAGCGTTCCGAGCATCTGGAGATAGGCGATCATCGCGTCCATCTCCGTCACCGCCGGGTTGCCGTCGAAGTCCCGCTGCTGCGCGCCCGGATAGCGCTCGACCACGCCGCCGTCGCCGAAATCGGTGGCCTGCTGGATGAAGTCGAGCCGCGCGTTCTCGATCATGTCGTCGGTGTAGGGCACGCCCACCATGCGGTGCGTCCGCATGAGGTCGGCGATGTATTCCCCGTTGATCTCGGTATCCGCGAGGTAGGCATAGGCCGGCATAACGGATTCCGGGACGACCGACTGCGGGTCGATCAGGTGGTCGACGTGCCACTCGTCCGAGTAGCGGCCGCCGACGCGGGCGAGGTCGGGCCCCGTCCGCTTGGAGCCCCACTGGAACGGGTGGTCGTACTGGCTTTCGGCCGCGAGGCTGTAGTGCCCGTAACGCTCCACCTCGTCGCGCATCGGCCGGATCATCTGCGAGTGGCAGACGTAGCAGCCTTCACGGACGTAGATCTCCCGCCCGGCGAGCTCGAGGGGCGAGTAGGGGCGCATGCCGTCCACGTCCTCGATCGTGTTCTCTAGGTAGAAGAGAGGCGCGATCTCGACGATGCCGCCCACGGTGACGACCAGAAAGCTGAGCGTCAGGAGGAGGGTCGCATTCGTTTCGATCTTCTTGTGACCTTCGAGTGCCATCTGTCGGGCCCTCCTTATTCTGCGGGTGCCGCGAAGGGGGCGTCCTTGCGGACGGTGCCCTTCTTCACGGTCATCCAGAGGTTCCAGCACATGATCAGCGCACCGGTCAGGAAGAGCACCCCGCCCAGGCCACGGACCACGTACATCGGGAATTTGGCGGCCACGGTGTCGGCGAAGGAGTTCACGAGGAAGCCCTGCGCATCGACCTCACGCCACATCAGGCCCTCCATGATCCCCGTCACCCACATCGAGGCGGCGTAGAGGACGATGCCGATGGTCGCGAGCCAGTAGTGCCAGGAGACGGCCTTGAGGCTGTAGAGCGCCTGCCGGTTCCACAGTTTCGGGAACAGGTAGTAGAGCATCCCGAAGGTGATCATGCCGTTCCAGCCGAGCGCGCCCGAGTGCACGTGGCCGATCGTCCAGTCCGTGTAGTGGCTGAGCGAGTTGACCGCGCGGATCGACATCATCGGGCCTTCGAAGGTCGACATGCCGTAGAAGGCGACCGAGGTGACCATCATCCGCAGCACGGGGTCGGTGCGGAGCTTGTCCCAGGCCCCCGAGAGGGTCATGAGGCCGTTGATCATGCCGCCCCAGGAGGGCATCCACAGCACGACCGAGAACACCATGCCGAGCGTCGAGGCCCAGTCGGGAAGCGCGGTGTAGTGCAGGTGGTGCGGACCGGCCCAGATGTAGAGGAAGATCAGCGCCCAGAAGTGGATGATCGAGAGCTTGTAGGAATAGACCGGGCGCTCGGCCTGCTTCGGGATGAAGTAGTACATCATCCCCAAGAAACCCGCGGTCAGGAAGAAGCCCACGGCGTTGTGGCCGTACCACCACTGGGTCATGGCGTTCTGCACGCCCGACATCACGGTGACCGAGGCGGAACCGAAGATCGAGACCGGGATCTGCAGGTTGTTCACCACGTGCAGCATGGCCACCGTGACGATGAACGACAGCAGGAACCAGTTCGCCACGTAGATGTGGGGCTCCTTCCGCTTGAAGAGCGTGCCCATGTAGAGCGCGAGGAACGCGACCCAGACGATCGTGAGCCAGAGGTCCGTCAGCCACTCGGGCTCGGCGTATTCCTGGCCCTGCGTCGAGCCGAGGAGGTAGCCCGTCGCGGCCATCACGATGAAGAGCTGGTAGCCCCAGAACACGAACCACGCGAGGTTGCCGCCCCAGAGACGCGCCGCGGAGGTCCGCTGCACGATGTAGAAGCTGGCCGCCAGCAGCGCGTTGCCCCCGAAGGCGAAGATCACCGCCGAGGTGTGAAGCGGACGCAGCCGGCCGAAGTTCAGGTAACCCTGCGCCCATTCGAAGTTGAGCACGGGGAAGGCCAGCTGGAAGGCGATGAAGACGCCCGCCAGGAAGCCGACGACCCCCCAGCCCGCTGTCGCGATGGCCGCGGCCCGGACGGGGCCGTCCATGTATTCGTTGGCCGGGGCCGGCACCCTCGGCTCGTCCATGCGGCGGAGCGTCCAGAGGAAGAGGCCGCCCGCGGACGCCATGATGAGGAGGGCGTGGACCAGGTAGGCCGCGTCCCGGGCGTAGTTGGCGGCGATCGCGGCACAGACCGCGACGACGCCAAGGACCGCCAGCTTCACGTAATCAAGCATTGATCGTCCCTTCGTCATGCCCCGGTTCAAGACGCCCCCGCCACGATTCGGGTGTCGCCAGCCGGAGCTGTTCCATGTGCCTTCAAATCGCGGATGATGCGGACGGGGGCCTTGATCCATGTCAAAAGCCCCGGGCCGGGGGCTTGACGCAGGTCAAGGTGCCGCAGAGGCGTGCGTCCTAAGCAGGAAGCCTACGGCACCGAGGAGGGTTGGATGGCCTACAAGAGCATTCTCACGATCGTCACCGAGACCGACGATGTCGGTCCGGTCGTGGAGGCGGCGATCAGCGTGGCGCAGGCCGCGGATGCGCATCTGGACGTCCTGTGCATCGGCATCGACCGCACGCAGACGGGCTATTATTTCGCCGGCGCGACCGCGCTCATGCACGAGGAGACGCTGGCCCAGGCGCAGGCCGAGGCCACGCGCATCGAGACCGCGGCGCGCGAACAGCTTTCGCGCAGCGATCTGAGCTGGGGGGTCGAGGCGCTGGTGGCGCAATCGGCCTCGGTCACGACGATCGTGGCGCGCCGCGCGCGCTACGCCGATCTCGTGATCCTGCCCAAACCCTATGGCGAAGGGCTGCCCGCGGACGCGCCCGTCGTCGTCGAGGCCGCGATGTTCCAGGGCCACGCCCCTGTCGTGGTCCTCGCGGGCGACACGCCTCCGGTCATCAAGCCGAAGAAGGTGGTCGTGGCCTGGAACGAGTCCGTCGAGGCGATGGAGGCCGTGCGCCGCGCGCTGCCGATCCTCGTGTCCGCCGACCTCGTCTCGGTCTGCATGGTCGCGCCCGAGCGTCATTCGGCGGAGGCCGCGGACCCCGGCGCCGAGCTCTGCCGGATGCTGACCCGGCATGGCGCCGAGGTGGAGGTGACGCTGCTGCCGCAGACGCTGCCCCGCGTAAGCGAGGTCATCGCCCGCCACGTCGAGGACATCGACGCCGACCTCCTGGTGATGGGCGCTTACGGGCACTCCCGCTTCCGCGAGGCGATCCTCGGCGGCGCGACGCGCAACATGCTGGAACACGCCAAGGTACCGGTCTTCATGGCGCACTGAGGCCCGGTCATGGAGACGCCCCGGAGCCGCTCCGGGGCGTTTTCCGTTTCGGGGGCTTTCGAGTCAGCTCAGGATGCCGCCATCCGCGTCGTCGCCGGTCTCGTCCATCAGGAGGTCGAAGTCCGGGATCACGACGTGGCGCTTGCCTTCAAGACGGATCACGCCGTCGCGCTTCAGGCCCGACATCTGGCGGCTGACGGTCTCGAGCGTGAGACCGAGGTAATCCGCCATCGCCTCGCGCGTCAGCGGCAGGTCGAAGGCCACCTCGCCATGCCCGCCGGTGTTGTTGAAGGTCGCGTCGCGCCGCGCGATGATCGACAGGAAGCTCGCGATCTTCTCGCGCGCGGTCTTGCGGCCGAGAAGCAGCATCCACTCCCGCGCCGCGTCCAGTTCGTCGAGCGTCATCTCGAGGAGACGCTGCGCGATGTGCGGCGTTTGGTCCATCAGGTCGAGGAAGGGAACCCGGCGGAAGCAACAGAGTTGAAGGTCCGTCGTCGCGGTCACGTCGTAGGCGACCGATTCGCGATTCGGCCGTCCCAGGAAGTCGGAGGGCAGGAGAAGGCCCACCATCTGCCGCCGCCCGTCCTCCATCGTCTGGGTCAGCGAGGCGACGCCGTAGACGACCGAGGCCACGAAATCCATCTTGTCGCCGGACCAGACGATCGTCTGCCCGGCATCGTAATTCCTGTAATATTTGATAGACTCAAGTTTTTCGAGTTCATCGGTTTCGCACCGGGCGCAGACCGCACGGTGCCGGATCGGACAGTCCGCGCACTCGGCCTGCGGGAACGCCAGCTGCTGCTTGTTCGGCATGTCGTGCTCCTCCCGGCTCGTTAACCTCACTTTGATCCAAATCAAAGTGAGCGCGCGTTCTACCTGTAGTAGTAGTATAATGGAGCACATCACGCAACTTCGCCGCCTGGGTCTTTTCGACGCTAAGGTGCCGCGGTACACGAGTTATCCGCCGGCAACCAAGTTCTCGAACGACGTCACGGGCGCCGTATTCCGGGAGTGGGTGGAGACGATCCCCGAGGGGTCGTCCATCTCGGTCTACGTCCACGTGCCCTTCTGCCGCCGCCTCTGCTGGTTCTGCGCGTGCCGCACGCAGGGAACCCGCTCGGACGAGCCGGTGAGGGCCTATGTCGAAACCCTGAAGCAGGAGGTCGCCAACCTGAAGGCGATCCTGCCCGCGGGCGTCAGGATCGCCCGGCTGCACTGGGGCGGCGGCACGCCGACGCTCATGCAGCCCGCGCAGATGCGCGCGCTCTCCGCCGCGCTCGTCGACGCGATGCCGCTGGCCGAAGGGGCCGAGTTCTCGGTCGAGATCGACCCCAACGAGATCGACGAGCCGCGCCTCGACGCCCTCGCCGCCGCGGGCATGAACCGCGCGTCGATCGGCGTCCAGGACTTCGACGAGGACATCCAGAAGACCATCGGCCGGATCCAGGGCTACGAGGTCACGCGCGACACCGTCGAGGCGCTGCGCGCGCACGGAATCCGCTCGCTCAACGCCGACATCCTCTACGGCCTGCCGCACCAGAACCAGTCGCGGATCGCCGAGAGCGTTCAGATGCTGCTCTCGCTTTCTCCTGACAGGGTGGCACTTTACGGCTATGCGCACGTGCCGTGGATGGCCAAGCGCCAGTCGATGATCCCGACCGAAGCGCTGCCGAGCCCGGAGGAGCGGCTGCACCTCTTCCACACGGCGCGGCGGCTGTTCCTGTGGGACGGCTACGAGGAGATCGGCATCGACCACTTCGCCCGGCCGACGGACTCCATGGCCGTCGCCGCGCGCACTGGGCACCTGCGCCGGAACTTCCAGGGCTACACGGACGACACCTGCGACGTCCTGATCGGTCTCGGCGCCTCGGCAATCTCGCGCTTCCCGCAAGGCTACGCGCAGAACGCCTCGGGCACCGCGCAGTACCAGGCCTCCGTCCGCGAGGGCGAGATGGCGACCGGGCGCGGCCACGTCTTCAAGGGCGAGGACACCTGGCGCGGGCGGATGATCGAGATGCTGCTCTGCACCTTCGCGATCGAGACGGCGCCCTTGGTGGACGAGTTCGGCGTCACGCGCGCGCGGCTCCTGGAGATGTACCGCGAGGCGGAACGCGCCTTCCCGGGCATGGTCGCGATCACCTCCGAGGGCTTCGAGATCACCGAGGAGGGTCGCCCCCTCGCCCGGATGATCGCACGCGCCTTCGACGGCTACGAGATGCGGGCCGAGGGGCACTCGGCCGCGTTCTGAAGACCTGGAATCGCCGCCTCAGGCGGCGGTTCCCGGCACGCTCCCGAAGGCGGCCCTCATCAACTCCCGCGTGTATTCGTGACGCGGGTTGTCGAATAGCGCGTCGGTGTCGCCGCTCTCCACCACGTCGCCCTGCTTCATCACGATCACCTTGTGGCTGAGCGCGCGCACGACCTTCAGGTCGTGGCTGATGAAGAGGTAGGCGAGCCCGTGATCGGCCTGGAGCCGGCGCAGCAGCTCCACGATCTGCACCTGCACCGTCATGTCGAGCGCGCTCGTCGGCTCGTCCAGCACGACGAGCTTGGGGCGCAGGATCATCGCCCGCGCGATGGCGATGCGCTGGCGCTGCCCGCCCGAGAACTCGTGCGGATAACGGTCCATCATGCGCGGATCGAGGCCCACCTCGCTCAGGATCTCGGCCACGCGCTCGCGCCGCTCGCCCTTGGCGACGCCGTGGACGGCGAGACCCTCCGAGACGATCTGCTCCACGGTCATGCGGGGGCTGAGGCTGCCGTAGGGATCCTGGAACACGACCTGCATCTCGCGCCGGATCGAGCGCAGGTCGCGCGACTTCAGCCCCTGGATGTTCCGCCCCATGAACACCACCGGCCCGTCCGAGGAGATGAGGCGCAGCACGGCGAGCGCGAGCGTCGTCTTGCCCGAGCCGCTCTCGCCCACGATGCCGAGCGTCTCGCCCGAGCGGACATGCACGCTCGCCGCGTTCACGGCCTTGACGTGGCCCACGGTCCGGCGGAGGAGCCCGCGCTGGATCGGGAACCAGACCCGCAGCCCGTCGGTCGTGACGATCTCCTGCGCCTGCGCGGGAACGGGATGCGGCGCGCCCCTGGGTTCGGCGGCCAAGAGCTTCTGCGTGTAGGGATGGCGCGGGTCGCGGAAGATGTCGGCGGTCCGCCCCTGCTCGACGATCAGGCCGTCCTTCATGACGCAGACCCGATCCGCGATGCGGCGCACGATGGCGAGGTCGTGGGTGATGAACAGGAGGCTCATGCCCATGTCGCGCTTCAGCTCTGCCAGAAGCTCGAGGATCTGCGCCTGGATCGTCACGTCGAGCGCGGTCGTCGGCTCGTCCGCGATCAGGAGCTTGGGGTCGTTGGCGAGCGCCATGGCGATCATCACGCGCTGCCGCTGCCCGCCCGAAAGCTGGTGGGGATAGGCGCCGAGGCGGCTCTCCGCCTCGCGGATGCCGACGCGCTCGAGCAGCTCGACGATCCGCGCCCGCGCGGCCTGCCCCACGATCCCCTGGTGGAGCGCGAGGCTCTCGGCGATCTGCTTCTCCAGCGTGTGGAGCGGGTTGAGCGAGGTCATCGGCTCCTGGAAGATGAAGCTGATGTCGTTGCCCCGGATGGCGCGCAGATCCGCCTCGGAGGCGTCGACCATCTCCTGTCCGTTGTATTCGACCGATCCGCCGACCTCGGCGGAATCCGCGAGGAGCGACACGGTGGACAGCGCCGTGACCGACTTGCCCGAGCCGCTTTCGCCCACCAGCGCGACCGTCTCGCCCCGGTCGACGTGGAAGGTCACGCCGCGCACGGCCCGCACGAGGCGGTTGCCCTGCCGGAAGGACACCGTGAGGTCGCGGACATCGAGCATGGGCGCGCTCATGTCTTGCGCTCCTCGGCAAGCATGGCGCCGGCCTCCTCGCCCTCCGGTTCGCCGCCCTCGCCCGCACCCGAGAAGGTCTTGCGCGGGTCGAAGGCGTCACGGACGCCCTCGAAGACGAAGACGAGAAGCGAGAGCATGATCGCGAAGGTGAAGAAGGCGGTGAAGGCGAGCCAGGGCGCCTGGAGGTTGTTCTTCGCCTGGAGCGTCATCTCGCCCAGCGACGGCGCCGCCGAGGGCAGGCCGAAGCCGAGGAAGTCTAGCGAGGCGAGCGCCCCGATCGTGCCGGTGACGATGAAGGGCAGGAAGGTCAGCGTCGCGACCATCGCGTTCGGCAGGACGTGGCGATACATGATCACGCCGTTCGACACGCCCAGCGCGCGGGCCGCGCGGACGTATTCGTAATTCCGCGCCCGCAGGAACTCGGCCCGCACCACGCCGACGAGGCCCGTCCACCCGAAGAGGACCATCAGGAACACGAGGAGCCAGAAGTCCATCACGAAGATCGCGGAGATGATGATGATGATGTAGAGGCTGGGGGTCGAGTTCCAGATCTCGATGATCCGCTGGAACACGAGGTCGAGCACGCCGCCGTAATAGCCCTGCGCCGCACCCGCCGCGATGCCGATGACCGAGGTGAGGAAGGTCACGATCAGCGCGAAGCTGACCGAGAGGCGGAAGCCGTAGATCACCCGCGCCAGCACGTCGCGCGCCGTGTCGTCGGTGCCGAGCCAGTGGTTCGCGTCGGGGGGCGAGGGCGCCGCGCGGCCGAGGTCGTTCACCGTGTTGTAGCTGTAGGGAATGAGCGGCCAGATCAGCCAGCCCTGCGCCACCTCCTCGCCCGCGTAGGCGCCGGTCTCCTCGACCTCGGAGATCACCGCCTCGGGCTCGTCCCAGCAGTCCTCGAGGCCGCCCGAGATGATGAGGCACTGCACCTCGATGTCGCGGTAGACGGCTTCCGTCCGGAAGTCGCCGCCGAACGCGGTCTCGGGATAGAAGTTCCAGATCGGCGTGTAGTAGCCGCCCTCGTACTGCACGAGGAGCGGACGGTCGTTGGCGATGACCTCGGCGAAGAGGCTGAGGCCGTAGAGCACCGCGAAGATCCAGAGCGACCAGTAGGCGCGGCGGTTCGCCTTGAAGTTCTGCCAGCGCCGCCGGTTGAGCGGGCTGAGCCAGCCCTTGCGCGGCGGCGGCATGACGATGGGCGGCGTCGGCCGCAGGCCCGGCTCGGGGTCGATGCGGGGGCGGGCGGGATGCGCCTCGTCCTCGGGTCGGGGATCGCGCCAGGCCATCGCTCAGGTCTCCCGCGTCTCGAAGTCGATGCGGGGATCGATCCAGACATACATCAGGTCCGAGATGATGTTCACCAGAAGCCCGATCAGGCCGAAGACGAAGAGCGTGCCGAAGATCACCGGGTAGTCGCGCGTCACCGCCGCCTCGAACGCCAGCCGCCCCAAGCCGTCGAGCGAGAAGATCGTCTCGATGATGAGCGAGCCGCCGAAGAAGACGCCGACGAAAACCGCCGGGAACCCCGCGATCACGATCAGCATGGCGTTGCGGAAGACGTGGCCGTAAAGGACCCGGCTCTCCTTCAGGCCCTTGGCCTTGGCGGTCATGACGTACTGCTTCTTGATCTCGTCGAGGAAGCTGTTCTTCGTCAGCAGCGTCAGCGTCGCGAAGGCCGAGATGGTCGAGGCCAGCACCGGCAGCGTGATGTGCCAGAAGTAGTCGCCGATCTTGCCGAGAAGGCTCAGGTCCTCCCAGTTGTCGGAGGTGAGGCCCCGGAGCGGGAAGATCTGGAAATACGATCCGCCCGCGAAGAGCACGAGGAGCAGGATCGCGAAGAGAAAGCCCGGGATCGCGTAGGCGACGATGATGACGCCGGAGGTGACGGTGTCGAAGCGCGTTCCGTCCCGCACCGCCTTGCGGATGCCGAGCGGGATCGAGACGAGGTAGGCGATGACCGTCGACCACAGGCCCAGGGTGATCGAGACCGGCAGCTTCTCGATCACCAGGTCGATGACCGAGATGGAGCGGAAGTAGCTCTCCCCGAAGTCGAAGCGCATGTAGTCCCACATCATCAGGCCGAAGCGCTCGAGCGCGGGGATGTCCTCGGCCACGCATTCCTCGGCGCGGAGCGACGGGCGCCCGGTGAACCCTTCCTCGCAGACAATGCGGGCGAAGTTGAACTGCACGCGCAGCTCGTCGAGGAACTGCGGCGGCAGGCCCCGCGCGCCCTGATAGCTGTCGTCGATCTCCGCCGCGCCGCCGGCCTCGTTGCCGCCGCCCGAAATCCCGGCGAAGGCGTCGCCCTCGCCCTCGAGCTGGGCGAGCACCTGCTCGATCGGGCCGCCCGGCACGAACTGGGTCAGCGCGAAGTTGATCACCATGATCCCGAGCAGCGTCGGGATCATGAGCGCGAGGCGTCTGAGGATATAGGCGCCCATACCGGGTTAAAGCACGCCCTGCTCGCGGAGTTCCGCCTCGGCCTCGGGATCGACCCACCAGATGTCGAGGAAACCGATGCCGTAGGGCGGCAGCGGCTCGGGGTGCTCGTAGTGGGTGTAGTAGGCGACCCAGGCACTGTCGTTGAACCACTGGGGCACGCGGATACGCTGGGCGCGCAGCACGCGGTCGAGCGCGCGGGTGGCGACCTCCATCTCCTCGCGCGTCTCGGCGCGGATCACTGTCTCCAGCAGGCGGTCGATGCCCGGATCGGCAAGGCCCGCCACGTTGAACAGCGACTCGTCCGCACCGAGCGTGCCGAAGTACTGGCGCAGGCTCGAGCCCGGCTCGTAGCTCATCGGGAAGTGGTCGGTCAGGATGTCGAAGTCGGCGTCGCGCTGCCGCTGGCTCATCTGGGCGCCGTCCACACGGCTCATCCGCGCGTCGATGCCGATGGCGCGCAGGTTCTCGACGTAGGGGTTGATGATCCGGTCGAAGAGGGGACCGGCGTTCAGGAACTCGACCTCGAGCGTCTGTCCCGCCTCGTTGCGGAGCATTCCGTCCGCCCCCGGCGTCCAGCCCGCCTCCTCGAGGAGACGCGTGGCACGGCGCGCCTGGCCGCGATCGAAGGCGCGGTCGGGGTCGGAGGGCGGCGTCGCGAAGGGCTCCTCGGTGAAGACCTCCTCGGGGATCTCGCCGCGCAGCGGCTCGAGCACGGCCAGCTCCTCCGGCGGCGGCAGCCCCTCGGCCTCGAGATGCGTGTTCTCCCAGAAGCTGTCGATCGGCGAATAGAGCCCGTAGAACAGCGTCTGGTTGGTCCATTCGAAGTTGAACATCAGCGCGATGGCCTCGCGCACGCGGGGGTCCTGGAACTTCTCGCGGCGGAGGTTGAAGACGAAGCTCTGCCCGCTCGCGATCAGGCCCTGCGGGATCGTCTCGCGCACGACGATGCCCTGCTGGAGGCGCGGGAAATCGTAGCTGTTGGCCCAGTTCTGCGACGAGTTCTCCTGCCGGAACAGGTAGTTGCCGGCGGTGAAGCCCTCGAAGGCCGCGATCGCGTCGGCGTAGTATTCGACGCGGATCGAGTCGAAGTTGTGCCGGCCGCGGTTGATCGGCAGGTCGTTGCCCCAGTAGTCGCGGTTGCGGACGAACACGGTGGACCGGCCGGGATCGACGCTGCCGAGCACGTAGGGCGCCGAGCCGACCAGAGGCTCGAGCCGGCTTTCGGAGAACTCGAGCCCGCTCGCCTCGTGGCTCGCGCGGCTGAAGACCGGCAGGCCGCCCGCCGCCTCGATCCGCCCGCGCACCTGGCTCTCGGGGTTGAAGTTGAAGCGGATGCGCCGCTCGTCCAGCACCTCGGCCCCCGCGATGGTCAGCGGGATGTTGGCGCGGAACGAGGGCAGGCCCTCGTCGCGCAGGATCTCGTAGGAAAAGAGGACATCGTCCGCCGTGACCGGCGTTCCGTCCGAGAACCGCGCCTCCGGGTGGATCGTGAAGATCACGTAGGACTTGTCCTCGGGGAAGGCCATGCTCTCGCAGAGCAGGCAGTAGGACTGCCCGATCGTGTCGAGCGTGCCCTCGAGCATCGACTCGAAGAAGATCGAGGACAGGACCGCCGCGTTGCCCTGGTTGGTGTAGGGATGCATCGAATCGAACGATCCACCCGCGCTCGACCAGCTCATCGACATCTCGCCGCCCTGGGGCGCATCGGGATTGACGTAGGCGAGATGCTCGAAATCCGCGGGATAGGTCAGGTCCGCCTGCCCGAAGGTCGCGACGCCGTGGGTCACGATCAGGTTCTCGTCCTGCGCGGCGGCGGGAAGGACGCTCACCGCCCAGACGAGCGCAGCGCCGAGAAGCGGCAGCGCGGCGAGGCGGGCGAGGCGCGTGCCGTCCGAAACGGCGACGGCAGCGGTGGCGGGGCGGCGATGGGGCATCGGGGTCTCCAGGGCTCGTCCGTTGCGACACCCACACATGTGGGCCGGATCACGTTAGAGACCAGCCCCCACGCCGTTCAAGTTGAGATTGCGTGATCGGCCGCGAGCGACATTCCACATGAACGGAAAGGGCCGCCTCGACGGGCGGCCCCGTGCTCCTGCCGCGACCGGTGGAGCGGGTCAGTGAAACGTGTCGAGATAGGCGATCAGGTTCGCGCGGTCCTCGACATCGCGCATGCCCGAGTAGGCCATCGCCGTGCCGGGTGCGTAGCCGCGGGGATTCTCGATGAAGGCCGAGAGGTTCTCGGGCGTCCACTCGCCGCCCATGGAGGCCAGCGCGTCCGAATAGTTGAAGCCCTGAGCCGCTGCCTTCGCGCGGTTCACGACGCCGTGGAGGTAGGGGCCGACGCCGTTCTGCCCGGCCTCGAGCGCGTGGCAGGCCTGGCACTGGCGCCAAAGGCGCTCGCCCGCGGCCGCATCGGCGGCGGCGTAGACGTCCGCGAAGGCGACCTCGACGACCTCTTCGGCGGCTTCGTCGCCGCCTTCGTCGTCCTGGATGATGACGTAGCCGCGCGCATGGTCCTCGCCATGGCCGCCCACGGAATAGAGGCTGTCTGCGAACCAGTTCCCGAGCAGGAAGATCAGGAGGGCCCCGCACAGCGCGCCGAAGGCCTTGGTCACGGTCATCGTATCAAGCATGGCTTACCCACTCGTGTCGCGATTTCGCGGGTATGTATGGTGTTTCTTCCGGGAGAGGCAAGGTGTAGGGAGCGCGACGAAACGCCCAACCGCAAGGGATGGTTCCGCCATGACGAACCGCATCGCCTTCCAGGGAGAGCCCGGCGCCTACTCGCACCAGGCCTGCCACGCCGCACGTCCGGGACTGGAGGCGCTGCCCTGTCCGACCTTCGAGGCGGTGATCGACGCCGTGCGCGAGGGCCGCGCGGACCAGGCCATGCTGCCTGTCGAGAACACGACCTACGGGCGCGTCGCGGACATCCACCGCCTGCTGCCGCAGTCCGGGCTGCACATCGTCGACGAGGCCTTCGTGCGCGTGCACATCAACCTGCTCGGCGTGGCGGGATCGACGCTCGCGGATGTGCGGGAGGCATGGTCGCTCCTCGTCCTCCTGCCGCAATGCGCGCGTTTCCTGCGCGAGCACGGGATCCAGGGCCGCGTCAGCACCGACAACGCCCGCGCCGCCCGCGACGTGGCGGAATGGGGCGACCGGTCGAAGGCCGCGCTGGCATCCGAACTCGCCGCCGAGATCTACGGGCTCGACATCCTCGCCCGTCACATCGAGGACCACGACACCAACACGACGCGGTTCCTCATCATGGCGCGCGAGCCCGACATGACGCGGCGCGCCGACCACATGATGACGACATTCGTCTTCCGCGTCCGCAACATCCCCGCCGCGCTCTACAAGGCGATGGGCGGCTTCGCCACGAACGGCGTGAACATGACCAAGCTCGAGAGCTACATGGTCGACGGCTCCTTCACCGCGACGCAGTTCTACGCCGATATCGAGGGGCATCCCGACGACCCGGCGGTGCAGCGCGCGCTGGAGGAGCTGGACTATTTCACGAGTTACCTGAAGGTTCTGGGCACCTACCCCGCCGATCACCTGCGGGACTGAGCCCCGAGAGATGACCGACCGAGCGCCGCCGCCCCTGCCCCAGATCAACCCGCTGCGCGGCATCGCGCTCAAGGTCGCCTCGGTCTGCGTCTTCGTCGCGATGTCGGCGATCATCAAGGCGACCTCGGACGAGGTGCCGCCGGGACAGGCCGTGTTCTTCCGCTCGCTCTTCGCGGTACCGGTGATCCTGGTCTGGCTGGCGATGCGGCACGAACTGCACACGGGTCTGCGGACGAAGGACCCGATGGCGCATGTCTGGCGCGGCCTCGTGGGGGCTTCGGCAATGGGCCTCAGCTTTGCGGGTCTCGGCCTCCTGCCGCTGCCGGAAGTGACGGCGATCGGCTACGCCGCGCCGATCCTCGTCGTGATCTTCGCGGCCATGTTTCTCGGCGAGCAGGTTCGCGCCTTCCGCCTCAGCATGGTGGCCCTCGGCCTCGTGGGCGTTCTCGTCGTGCTGTCACCGCGCCTCGGCGTCGATCCCGCGACCGCGGGCACGGGCGAGACGCTGGGCGCGGTCGTGGTCCTTCTCGCCGCGATCTGCGCGGCGCTCGCGCAGGTCTTCGTGCGCAAGATGGTGCAGACAGAGAGCACCTCCGCCATCGTCTTCTACTTCTCTTTGACGGCGACGGCGCTGTCGCTTCTGACGATACCCTGGGGCTGGACGCTGCCGCCGCTCTGGGCGCTCGGCCTCCTGATCCTCGCGGGGCTGATGGGCGGCGTGGGTCAGATCCTGCTGACCTCGTCCTACCGCCACGCCGATGCCTCGCTCATCGCGCCCTTCGAATACACCTCGATGCTGCTCGCCATCGTCGTGGGCTACACCGTGTTCTCCGAGGTGCCGAGCGGCACGATGCTGATCGGGGCGGGCATGATCGTGACGGCGGGCGTCCTCATCATCTGGCGCGAGCGCCAGCTCGGCATCGAACGCGCGCGCCAGCGCAAGGCGGGGCCGACACAGCCCTAGCGCGCCGGATTCCGGGCCTGCCAGTCCCGCTCAACCGCCTGTCCCTGCCGCACGACGGCGCCCTCGAGGCGCTGCATCACACGGCGGCGCGCGACCTTCAGCGTCTGGAGGAGCAGACGGGCGGAAAGGGTCGAGGCCCGCAGCTCCAGCATCACCGAGACGCGCGTGAGCGAGGGCGACAGGGGGATCAGCGTGGTCTCGTAGGTGCTCGCCATGCCGCCCACGCGGCATTCGACGATGCAGGTCTCTCCGGGAACGAAGGTGGCGATCCGCGCCTCGATCGGCCGGGTCTTGCCGCGGACCGCGACCGATCCGCGCCACGCCGCGCCGAGCTGCGGGCTCCGCCAGTCGCCGACGCGCACGAGGTCGGCGCCGCGGCCCCGCGCCTCGGCCTCGACGGCGGAGAAGTCGGTGAACCCTGCCCAGACGCGGTCGGCCGGCGCCTCGATGTCGTCCGAAACCCTGAGCTTCACCCTGGCCTCCCCGCGAACCTACCCGTCCTGTCGTGGCGGCAAAGCGCCCAGGTGGTCAAGCCTGTCGGACAGCCAGGCCTGCATGAGGAAGTGCGCGATGGCCCCCTTCCGCGCCCCGGCGATGTCGGGATGGCGGCCCATGAAGACCTCCAGCATCTCGGAGCGCGTCACCCAGCGCGCGTCCTCCAACTCCTTCGGGTCGATCTCGATGCGCGTCGTCGCGGCGATGCCGTGGCAGCCGAGCATCAGCGAGGCGGGAAAAGGCCAGGGCTGGCTGGCGAGGTAGCGGACTTCGCCCACGACGACGCCCGCCTCCTCCAGCACCTCGCGGCGCACGGCGGCCTCCACGGTCTCGCCCGGCTCGACGAAGCCGGCGAGCAGCGAATACATCCGCTCGGGCCAGCCCGGCGAGCGCCCGACCAGCACGCTGTCGCCATGGGTCACGAGCATGATCACGACGGGGTCGGTACGCGGGAAATGGCCGGCCCCGCAGGCGGGGCAGCGGCGCTGCCAGCCCGCCTCGGCGGGGTCGCTGCGCGCACCGCAGCGGGCGCAGAACCCGTGCGTCGCGTGCCACTGGAGTAGGCCGCGGGCGGTCGCGGCCAGTTCCGCATCGCGGGGCGAGAGCGCGGCCATGATGCCGCGCAGCTCGGCGAATCCGGCCTGCGGCTCCGAGGGATGACGCTGGACGCTGCGGTCGATGAAGGCGCCGACCTGCGCCTCGTCCACGTCGTCGGGCACCCAACCCGAGACATCGACCGCGAAGAGCGGCGCGCCCTCCCCCCCGAGCCCGAGGAAGATCGGCGCCTCGTCCGCCTCCGCGAGGATCGGGTGCGCGCGCGGCCGGAAGGCGAGACGCACCGGCCCGTCGCCCTCCTGCGTCACCAGCGGCTTGCCGCGCCAGACCGGGAGGATTCCGGCCCCCCGGCCGAGCGCCGCCTCGAGCGCGTCCGCGTCGGACCGCAGGTGTGCCGCCCTGTCGAGGGCCGACCCCCCGAAGACGACCGTGCTCGCGTCGCGCATTCCGATGCCCC